>JAMCTD010000022.1 GCA_023380995.1 Patescibacteria group bacterium | reverse complement strand
CTTTGGCCCAAACAGCCAGTATGCTTTTTGATATTGCTGTAGAGATCTATAAAAAATTGGGAATAAAATTGGAATTTATTAATTTAGGTGGAGGAATTGGCATCCCTTATAAATTAGATCAAAAAGAAGTTGATTTAGAGCAATTATCCAGGAAAATAAAAAAACTTTATAAAGAAAAAATTGTTAAAAATGGTTTGAGTCCTTTGAGGATTGTAATGGAATGTGGCAGGATGGTAACTGGTCCTTATGGTTGTTTGGTAACAACAGCAATTCACAAGAAAAATACTTATAAAAACTATATTGGAGTAGATGCTTGTATGGCAAATTTAATGAGGCCAGCTTTGTATGGGGCATACCATCATATTACTGTGTTAGGGAAAGAGCAAAAAACTAAAACCCGCACTTATGATGTAACTGGATCTTTATGTGAGAACAATGATAAGTTTGCCATTGACAGGAAGTTGCCAAAAATAGATATTGGGGATATTTTGGTAATCCATGACAGTGGGGCGCATGGGTATGCCATGGGATTTAATTATAATGGGAAATTACGTTCAGCAGAATTGTTATTGGAACTTAATGGAAGGGTAAAAATGATAAGGCGTGCAGAAAATATAGATGATTATTTTGCTACATTAGATTTTACTTCTCTTTAGTTTTCTGTTTAAATATGTAGATGGATTTAAAAACTGATTCCTTAAAATTACATGCTGCCAAAAGAGGCAAACTTTCTACAGAAGTAACTACTCCGATTAAGAATAACTTGGATATGACCTTAGCTTACACCCCGGGGGTGGCAGAAGTGTCAAAGGCTATAGCAGAAAATAAGGAACTTGTTTTTGATTACACTATTAAAGGACATTGTATTGCTGTGGTTAGTGATGGGTCAGCAGTTTTAGGTTTAGGAAATATTGGTCCGGAGGCAGCCTTACCGGTGATGGAAGGAAAGGCAGCCCTTTTTAAAACTTTTGCCGGCCTTGATGCCTTTCCCATTTGTTTATCCACCCAAGACCCAAAAGAAATTGTGGAGATTGTCAAAAATATTGCACCTACTTTTGGAGGTATTAATTTAGAGGATATTTCTGCCCCCAGGTGTTTTGAAATTGAAGACTCGCTGCAGGATATAGGAATTCCTGTGATGCATGATGACCAACATGGGGCTGCTATTGTGGTTTTGGCAGGCTTAATAAATGCAGCCAAAGTAGTAGGAAAAAATCTATCTGATTTAAAAGTAGTAGTTTTGGGGGCAGGGGCAGCTGGGTCTGCTATTGCCAGGATTCTTGCTGATGAAGTTTCTGATGTTTTATCTGTAGATCTTAAGGGGATTATTAACAGGATAGACCATGAGCCTGATATTTACAAAGTAAGGCTGGCCCAAGTTACCAATAAAAATAATAAAAGAGGGACCCTGAGGGATGCTTTAAGGGGGGCAGATGTGTTTGTGGGAGTTTCCAGGGGAAATTTACTTACAGCAGAAGATGTAAAACTGATGGCCAAAAAGCCCATTGTTATTGCTATGGCAAATCCTATCCCAGAAATTATGCCAGATGAGGCAATCAAGGGAGGGGCTTATATTGTGGCCACAGGCAGATCAGATTATCCAAACCAGATTAACAATGTTTTGGTATTTCCAGGGGTTTTTAAAGGAGCATTAAGTGTCAAAGCTACAAGAATTACTGAAAAGATGAAAATAAAAGCTGCCCAAGCTCTTGCTGCTTTAGTGAAAAATCCCACAAGAGAAAAAATTATAGTTTCCCCTTTTGATAAAGGTGTTACAGAAGCTGTAGCAAAAGCTGTAGCAGAAGCTGCATAACATAAGGCAGCTCGCCTGAGTCGCAAAGCACCGCTCGCACTGCATATACTTGCTCGCTATAGATTTGTTTCGCACCAAGCTGTAAACTAAATTATTGAAGAAGAGATAAGCGAAACTGCATCAATTGCTTTAGCTGACTTCAGGCTCCGTTGCCTAACCAGAATAATCATTTTCCCGCTTGAAAAGGAAATTGGCTTATAATATACTTCGCCTTATATGGGATTAGAAGTAAACCTTGGAGCCGAAATTCATAGAGAAGCAGTAGAATTTTTGCAGGGAACAGAAATAAAAGTAGCACCGGGGGGATGGACACGAAGAATAGTTTCCTCAGTCATCACCTTAGGATTATGGCCTCTGGTTGCTGACCCGTTTCTTAAAAGATTAAATAGAGACCATATGTCTCTTTGGGAAAGAACTCAAGCAAGGACTAAAGAGAGTTATGGTATAGCAGTTCAAGCAATTGGTCATAGGCCTTTGAGTGAATCACTAGTTTGTGTCTTTTTAGATTCTAATCATTCCATGAGTTTGACTCCTCAAAAAGATGGTAGTGTTGAAGGCAGAGTACATACATTAAATCCAGTAAACTGGTCTTGGATTAATAAAGAGCCAACGCTCAAGGATTTTGCTAAATACTACTCAGCAATAACTATAGCACAAAGAATTCCTCAACTTCCCACTTGAAAAAAAGAGTGATATTTATAGGTTGGGATACGGCGTATTTTTCATTTTGGTATGAATATTTAAATAGATCATAATTATCATTAAGATAAGACTACTTATTACACAAATTGCTCCCCAGTAAAAGATGAATCCACCGATGAGTTGATCTTGTTTTAGTAAATTCCATTGGTTAAGCAACCAGTTCCAATCATGGATGCCACCTCCCACCAAATTCATGGTCATCGTTCTGGCGTCCTTAATATAAACACTAACATTGATTAAATTTTCTCCCACCCAAAAGAGACCAAACGCAGAAGCAAAATATTCTTTTCTAAAGAAAAAATACAGCATGATTAGAAAAGGTATAAAAGTTTGAAGAAAAGATCCTCCTAAAAAGGAGATTGTTTGGCCAGAGAAAGCAAATAAAAAATGCCCTGATTCATGAACTAATAAATTGGCTCCATCAATAAAAAGCCATGGCCTGGGAGAAGAAAACAGACTAAATGTTAGATAACAAAGGAATAGCAAAAAAATTGTTTTTCCAGCAATATTAAACCAAGAAATATTTTCTAGAGATTCTTCATTCATAATATTTCCAGTATCCAGGGAAATAATCAAATAATCAAGCAGCATCAGTTCCTCTGAACTAAACTTCTTGTTTTTATTATCTATTTATTGGATTATTATCTTAATGAATCAAAAAGGTTTTATTCCAATACTTATTACTTTAGGAGTAGTAATTATTTTAGGTATTACTGGTGGAGTATATTATTATAAAAAACTATATTTTTCTTTACCTGGAAGTTCTACAAGAGCTTGTACTCAGGAAGCTAAGCAATGTCCTGATGGATCTTTTGTAGGAAGAACTGGTCCCAATTGTGAGTTTAGCCCATGTTTACAAGCTACACCTCCTCCTAAAGATAAAGCTGTTTCAGCTAAAGGACAGTCAAGTGCTGCGTTGCCGTTTATACCAGGGGCAAATCTAAAAGTCAATTTGATAAATGAACAAGGGCAGCCGGTTGACCAAGGGTCGGTAATTATACGCTACAAGTATTCTTCTCCCAATGAAATTTATGATATGGAGTATCCTAGAGTAGTTCAGAGTGGTAGTCTGCTCCATTTAGAGCCATCACTTGCCAGTATTCCTATGAGCTTTGAAGTACAAGGTGATAATCCTACTAGTTCAGTATACAGATCTTCTAATGCTGATTATTGGGAGGCAGTGGCAAATTCAAAGAGTGATTATGTGGCAGAAATTACTATGACAGTAAACTCTTCTACCCCTACTGTAAAAATTGGAGGATCAGGAATGTATCCTACATATAAAAATGGACAAACTTATCTTGTAAAAAATAGTTTAGATTTCCAAAGAGGAGATGTTGTTATTTATAGAAATCCTAAAACTTTTGACGATCCAACCTATTATGTTAAAAGAATTATTAGTTTGCCTGGAGAAAGTATAAAAATTCAGGAGGGAAAAGTCTATATCAATGGGGTTGTTCTAAATGAATTTTATTTAAATTCAGGTCAACAGACAGAAGGAGGAAATTTCTTAAAAGAGAATAAAGAGATAAAGGTTCCAGAGAACAACTATTTTGTCTTAGGAGATAACCGTAACGCAAGTTCTGATTCAAGAGAATGGGGGTTTGTTGCCAAGGAGCTTATCTTAGGTAAAATAGGTGAGTGTTATAGCCGTTGTTCAAAAGAAAAATAATAAAATAAAATAGAGAAACTTAATTCTTAAATGTTTTTTGTCTTCATAAGGAGAAATATTATTAAATATCCTTTCAAATTCATTACTTTTACTATATCTTAATTTTAGGAAATCTTCCATTGAACATTTTCCCACTTGAAAAAAGAGTAATAACCATTTAGGATCTTTGGTATGCCAATTAGAAGCTCAAAACTCAAAACTCAAAACTCAAAACTGCTAGGGACTTTGCCTGATTGGGTAATTAAAGAGCATA
>JAMCTD010000021.1:14279-26300 GCA_023380995.1 Patescibacteria group bacterium | reverse complement strand
TGCTTTGAGTGATTACTTTAACATATTTTGATTGTTCTTCATTTAGTTCTCCCAAGCGTCCTTTTCCTAAAAAGCTTAAATATCCTTTAATTGCTGTTATTGGAGTACGCAAGTGGTGTGTGGCAATAGTGATAAATTCATCTTTAAGTTTGTCTACTTGTTGTAATGATTCAATATCTTTTTGCAGCTTCTTTGCCATTTTATTTACTGATGTGGCCAATTCTTCCACCTCATCGCGTGTTTTAACTTCAATTTCATGATCAAATTTCCCCTGGCTGATCAGAAGTGCTCCCTGATGAACAATTTCAATGGGATTTAGGATAATCCTGCCTATTAACCAACTTATGACAATAAAACTAATAATTAAAGAAAAAACAGCAAGTATAATAATATTTGTTTTAATTTTATTGACGCTGGTTAATACTTGATCATAAGAAACAAAATATTTGACCACAAAGCTTCGGTTACCCCAACTGTCTTCATGAGGATAAATAATTTCACCTATTTGGTTGTTAGTTTTGTTATTTATGTAAAGAGGTTTTAAACCCTGTGCTGCAGTAATTATAGATTGATCTGGCTGCTTATTTTGTGAGGGTGGTTTTCCTACAGGCAAATCCCGGGAATCAACTAAAAGCAAACCATTGGCATCATAAATTACTACACGGGATATATTGGTATTTAAAGCAAGTAAGGTACTTAGTATTTCCCGGAATTTTAGGTATCCTGAATCAAAATATAATTTATATGCCTCAACTATAGGTTTGTTAGAAAGATTAGCATAAGATTTAGCTTCAGAGGTAACTTGTTTGGTTAAATTATCATTACTGTTTTGTACCAAAATAAAAGCCATTAACCCAAAAATTAACAGTAAAAAAAGGGCAATAACAAAGCTAAATTTACTTTTTAAGCCAAAGATGATTTTTGGAGGAAAAGTATCCCTGGATAAATTATAAACCTTCTGTTCCGGCAATTTCATAAGCATTTATACGGCCATCAGGGCGTGGTGCCCAGGAAATACCTTTACGGAAAGCTACTCCTATACCATCTGTGTTTAAGGGGATATAGGCAATATCATCAACTATGGCAATCTTCATTGCTTCCTGCATACCTGCCAGCCTTTTTGCATCATCCATCTCTGTGATGGCTTTCTCAATTAAAGTATCTACTTTTGGATTGGAATAAAAACCATAATTTCCTGTACCCCATTTTTGGTCAGGGGTCCTGGTATGTAAATACGTTCCTAAAGTAGTTTGGGCGTTTCCTCCGTCAACATAAGCTGCGGTAAAGTACATGGATGTATCCCCTGCTTTATATTTGGCCCGGTCTTCTGCACTGGTTTCGTTTTGCCGGCGGATTTTGACAGTAGCATCAATGCCAATATTTTTAAGCTGGCGGGCAACCTCTTGGGCATACCCGGCAGTTCTAGGATGCGGAGCATCAATATTAACTTTAAAACCATTCGGATATCCTGCTTCAGTTAATAACTGTTTTGCTTTTTGCAGGTCAAAAGGCAGTCTTTGAATGTCTGGATTAAAACCAAAGATATTATTTGAAACAATTTGTGTTTGGACAAAAGCAAAGCCTTTATAGGTATTTTGGATTAGCTGATTGATATCAATAGCATAAGACACAGCTTGTCTGACACGAAGGTCCTTAAAAGGATTTTTAGGGGTATCAACATAAGGGCTTTTGTCCCTCTGGTAGTCCATACCAACAAACCAAACATTCATTAAATTAGGGGCAATCACCACATTATATTTTGGATCCTTCTTCAACTGATCAATCCGGTCATAGGGGACATATTCAATTAAATCTGCCTCTTTGTTTTCCAAGGCCTGCACTCTTTTCGTTTCATCAGAAATAACCTGATATATTACTTTTTTGACCTTAGCTTTCTCCCCCCAATAATTTTCATTACGTACTAAAACCACGGGGTCACCTTTTTTTACTGTTTGTAAAATATAAGGGCCAGTACCAATTGGCGGTTGAGTATCAGTAATCTTAAAGGTATTACGGGAAATGATGTAAACTCCTGCAAGTTTAGAAAGTAGGGACCAGGATGGCGTATTGGTAGTTATATCTAAAACATATGGGCTGACAACTTTTACACTCTCAATATCAGAGACATAACGGATAGTATCCCAAGTTGGAGTTTTACCTTTTGCCTTAGCAGCATTTTCTTTAATTGTGTCAATGGTAAATTTAACATCCTCTGCGCTAAATTGATCACCATTTGAGAATTTTACGTCTTGGCGTAAATTAAAGCGCCAGGTGGTTGGATTAATTGTCTGCCAGCTTTGGGCAAGCAGTGGTTGGATTTTATAATTGTTATCAAAATAAACCATAGGCTGTAAAAATTGGGTAATTACAGCACTTTCCGGCATATTGGGGTCAGTGTTAGGGTAAAAATTGGTCTCCAAACTATTTTCCAATCCTGCAACCAAACCAATCCTCACCTCATTTAATTCTTTCTTTACAGCTACAGAATTTTTATTATCCTTATTATTGCTTTTAAAATTATTTGAGTAGAATATTGCGCCTGCTGTCAGCAAAAGAGTGAATAAAATAATTAGAATTAAAGAAAGGTTAAACCTGGTACTTTTTTTCTCAGAAGCAGGCTGGGTATCTATTGGCTGCTGTTTTGGATCATCTTCCATCTACGATATCAAGATTAGAGCTAATATTAGTTCTTGTCAAGGTTTATGGTAAACGGTTGAGGCACCAACGTAGTAATCTTCTGCTTCCTGTTAACTCCATTATATCTATTTCCCTGGGAAGATTTTTACTGTTTATATTCTTGGTTACGGTTTCCCCATCCTTACGAACAACGGTAACGCTCTTAATAGTATTCTTACCTAAACTGCTGGATCCATCGTGGCAAGCTGTTTGGTTAACCCTTAATTTGGGGCAATCTATTTCCATTACTTAACCAGTTTAACTAATCAAATTTTGCCTTGCTTGATTTAATCATGATGAAATACTGACGTAGTTAGCTTTATCCAAAAAAATCCGGCCTTAAAAAAGGGCCGGATTTTAGAATAATTACCGATTCCAAAAAATTATTTCTTCTTCCCTTCTACCATAAGGTAGACCTTGTATACACCTGCTAAACCAATGAGGATGTATACAATCTTGGTCAACATAGAACCTGCGCCCAACATTGTTTCTACCAAGTTTACATTTAAAAGTCCCACCAATCCCCAATTCACAGCAGCTAAAGCAACGACCCATCCTAAAGCTTTCAAAGTAATCACCCCCTCTTTAATCTATCATAGACATGAAAGGTAATATAAAGTCAATAGGTTGAGGCTGGATCATGGTCTTACTTTTAGGTATAATATTTGAGTCTTATTATTGCCGGGTCGTCTAATGGTAGGACAACTGCCTTTGGAGCAGTGAATTCTAGGTTCGAGTCCTAGCCCGGCAACTTTGGAATCTAGTTTCAGACTTTATCCGATAGCCCTTTAGCAGAAGTTGATTCGAACTTTAGGTAAGCTGTTAAAAATAAGGGGGTATACTTTTCCCCACAGGAGTCTAAACATTATGTTTAATTCCTGCTTTCCATAAAACCATCAAGCACTCCATTTACTATAGTTGCTTCTTCTTGTGTGATTTTATCAAGGGAAGAAACTGACGAATCATAACTTCCAATTAGTTCATAATGTCCACCACCAATTCCTTTATAAAACTCTATTTCTAGTTGATACCTATTATCGTAACCAAAATTCATTTTTATCCTTGTTTCTGGTTGCTTGCTATTTGGAGTATCCTCCTCAGCAAAGAGCCTAAGAGGATCAATGAACATGTCTTTATATCTCGGTTCTCCAAATTCATCTGTTATAAAATAATATCTATCATCAATATCTACTCTAGCTGAAGGATCTGAAGCTTCTAGCTCTTCACCTTGGGGAGGTCTCCCATGTTTTCTTAACCAGGAGCTTACTTGATCGACCTTCATCTTCACAGATTCTGTTAATGATTCTTCTGCTATGACCTCTGATTTTGCTATTTTTGTTGGTTTATTAAGCAAATACCTAATAAGCTGTGCTGCATAAAGAGGCGATACATCTGATCCCATAGTTCTAGCTAATGAATAAGCTGTTTTATCTTTTGTTCCTAACAATTCTCTCAGAGTTTGATCTTTTAAAACTCGGGTTCTAATCTGTTCAACAGATTTTAGAGTTTCTGAAGATTCTGACATGTTAACCCAATGCTATCATATCAACGGAGAAAATTAAACTTGATTAGCTCCTAATAAATTTTGTAATTTCTGGTAAACTAGTTCTGGATATTTAATGATCTTTGCCCACTCAAAAGTTCTGAAATCATCAACTAGAGCCAACTTTGAAATTTAAGTATCCTTGTGATATTTAAATTTCAAAATGGGAATTGGGATTTGTAACTGCGTCGTGTCGAGACTTCGACACAAGACTGTTCGTTATTCGAAGCGCAGCGAGAATACGCCTCTATCCATGTCCCGCAACAAACCTCCGACATAATTCCATTGCATTTGTAAATATTATTTGTTATAAGTGGGATATGAAATTGGAAAGACTGAGGGAATTGCTGGGATTAAAAACGGTACCTAGCAGTGATTCTAGAGCTGAAGTTGCTAAGCTTGAGATAAGAAGGTGGGAAGAAGCATTTTTGGGTAAATCATTGCTTGAGCAAGACAGATATGCTGTATTATTAGCTCTACGAAGCAACCCTTCACAAAGAGTCTATGCTTCTTTGGCTATTGATTCTAGCAGGGTTTTAATAGATGTCCCACTTGAAGATCATACCCCTCAGGAAATATTAGCTCAAAGGGCATACGAGACAACTTTTTTTGGTCAAGAGGATCCAGAAAAGTATCGCGCTTTTGCAACAGAGGAATTTACCCATAGACGTTTACTTGCATTACTAAATAGGACAACAGCAGGTGTTTCTCCAGACGAAACTTTTGATTGGTTCTGTGGTACTTTCGGTGTCCGAAATCTTAATTCATATGGTTCTGTTAATATCATCTCTCATGGTGGCAAAGGCAATTATGGATATTCCTTTGGCGTTTGGATAGAAAATGCAGCACAAATAGATGCTATAGCAGGAAGAGGAATAGCTTCGGCAATTGATTTTGCTGAAGCAACTCAAAAATCATTGCCGCATATAAGAGTCAACCCTTTACCTATTGATGCTTATTTACAAGACGTACAATCAACACTTAAATTTCTCCCTAGAGATTGGGAACTACGCGCAGGTAAAACTTCCTAGATAATTTGGGATATAAAATTGCTCTTCTGAGCTCTGTCAATATGTTTGGATAGCATCTATATCCGTCAGCTAGGCATAAATATCCCCTCGTGAGGATATTTTTGTTTTGAGTATTTTGATAATAATATAGGCTTGTATTCTTTTAATTATTTGTTAAAATAATTCCATGCTAGAAGTAGATAGGCAACAACCAAAGCCCTGGAGACCAAGTGTACAATTTGCAAGCATGCCTTTAAGTCCAGATTGCTTCCGGGTAGCAGCACGAGTTGTTTATGATCCTGAAAAAGGAAAAGTAAGAAATTTCTTAGGACGTATTTTTAGAAGTGCTCAACAACCTGCCCTATTAAGCGGAGACATGCCTCTAAGAGAAGCAATAGAACAAGCCCGTGATTACGGTAAATATTACACGGACGAAAGAAACAAAAAGTGGGAAATTTTTGTTTACCAGATGGATTCGTTTGCTGATTTACCAATTATAACGAAAGAAGTTAAGGAATTGTCTAATGAAGTCTGGGCACGACAGATGAGCGTTAGATTAGATACTGCTAGAATGGAAGCAGGTATACATATGCTTGCAGCTACTTTTTGGCCAAAACCATAAAATAATAATATCAGTCTAATTTGATTATCTCCATTACATCCTCAAGTGGGATATTTACCTTCTCATGTGCTGCCCTCACCTGTTCTGCTGAATCTGCTTCTGTTTGGCAATAAGCAAAGCCTTTTTCTGCATTGTACACAGCAGAAATTGGGTTTAATCCGTCCTTTTTGGCACTGTCTTCATACATATCATATTTTTCTTCTGCCTCATCTTCTGTCATTCCCGGCTTCAGTTTATGAACTCCTAAAAATAATTTTATCTTACTCACCTCCTATCTAAAACCAAACTAAAGTTTAACAGGCAGGATTAAATATTGTTCAAAAATCGGGTAATAAACATGTAAATGGTCCTGCCACAATGCTTATCAAAAGGCCTGAGGGTATAATGATTTTATGCCGTTTACTGTTTATATTCTCCGTACTTCTTCCAATACCCTTTATATTGGACAAACTAATAATCTAGAAAAAAGGATGAAGGAGCATCATAGTAAAAGCTCTAAATCGGCCAAATATATCAGGTGTTTTGATTCCTTTAAATTAGTTTACTTTGAAGATTATTCCACCAGAGTTGAAGCTATGAAAAGAGAATATGAATTAAAACAGTGGACAAAATCTAAAAAAGAAGCATTAATAATGGAAGGCGTAAAGAATACAATCTGGTAATATATAAATATGTCTTCAAAAGTTTTGGTTTATCTAGGCATGACTATTGGTTCAATTGTTGGAGGGTATATCCCAACACTGTTTGGAGCAGGTTTAATTTCCTACTCTTCAGTATTATTTAGCGGTATTGGTGCGATTATAGGAGTTTGGATCGGTTACAAATTAAGTAATTTTTAAATAAAAATTTTAATCATTTAGTGGATTAAATTGATAGTAAGGAAGTGAGATTATAACTGGATGTAATCAGGTTTGTTTTGGCAGATGGTTATATAACAAGTTGTTAAATAATTAATGTTATAATTTTGGTATGGACAACACAGACATAGAATCACTTGAGAATCTACAGAAAAAATTTGGTCCTCTAAAAAATACTAATAAGGTTCACAGGTCAAAACTCTCTTTTACAGATAAATTAGCCCTTTTTGTAACTGAGAAAATTGGCACCATGGGTTTTTTCTTCATAATTTTTATATGGAGCTTTGTTTGGTTAGGATGGAATATATTTGCTCCGGAATATTTAAGGTTTGACCCTTTTCCTGCTTTTGTATTATGGCTTTTTATTTCTAATTTAATTCAGATTCACCTAATGCCTCTTATTATGGTAGGTCAAAATATTCAGGGGGAACATGCAGAACTTAGGGCAGAACATGATTTTGAAACCGACACAAAAGCTGAAAAAGAAATAGAGACAATTTTGCTTCACTTAGAAAACCAGCAGGAATTAATTCTAAAAATTCTTAAAAAAATTGAGGCATTAGAACAAAAAAAATAAAAGGTGCATTACTTTAAACTTTCGGTAAATTAGCGTCTTTTTCCTTCACTTCCTTTAAAAATTAAATAATAAACTACAGGAATAAAAAAAAGCATGGTAGTGCCTGAAAAAGTCAGTCCGGCAATAATGGCTCCGCCTAAACCCCGCCACAAAGGGTTGGACAAAGTAATAGGAACCAGCCCGGCAATGGTAGCAATAGAAGTTAGGGCAATAGCTTCAAGTCTGGAAGCAGCTGCATCAGAAACAGATTCAGTAAATTCCATTCCTGCTTTCTCATTGGCAATAATTTTATCCATCAAAAGAATAGAATTTTTAACCACAATTCCAAATAAGGCCAAGACTCCAATTAAAGCCGGAAAAGTAAGATAGGTCTGTGTTAAAGCAAACAGCACAAAAACTCCCGAGATAGACAAAGGAATAACTAACATCACAATTAAAGCTTTCCTAAAAGAGTTAAATTGAACTACCATGGTAACAATAATTAAGACAAAGGAAATCAGCATTGCCTGTAGTACGCTTAAAGTAGATTTTTGATTTTCTTCATTCGCTCCTCCTGTAGACCAGCTGTAGCCCGAAGGCAGATTCAAATCAGTTTTGGCAAAGTCAGCAAGCTTAGCATTAATTTGGTTTCTGGAATATCCTCCTGTTACAGAAGCGGTTACAGAGATGGTTCTTTTCCTATCCTCTCTGGTAATCAAAGTAGGATTAGGCTCTAATTTTACTGTACCTAAAGATGATAAAGGTATGGGGCCGGAAGAAGTACGGATATTTAAAGCCATTAAATCCTGGGCTTTTTGGGATTGAGAATTAAGCCTGATGCTGATATCTTTTTTCAAATTATTATCCTCAGGCAGTTTAATTGTGTCTGCCGTAAAACCGGAAGCATACAGTCTTAACCAATACCCTACCTGATCAAAAGTTAAATCGTTTTGGGTTAATTTGATTGGATCCGGCACAAAAACTAATTTACTGGTACCAGGCTTAATGCTTTTATCAATATTGGCAACTCCAGGTTGTTTGTTTAAATAAGCCTCTACCTTATTGGAATAATTATCCAAAACGGTTAAATCTTCCCCAAAGAGCTTGATTTGAATATCTGCTCCGGCCGGAGGTCCGCCTGAAGGTTCTGAAACTAAAACCTTCCCTTTTGAATAACCAGCCAATCTTTGGCGGATCAAATCTGCTATCTTAAAAGAATGCTTTTTACGCAAGTTAGCCTTTTTAAGTTCCACGCTAAGTTGAATTTTATTAGTTTCTCCGCCACTACCAGGCATTAGTGAGGTAGTCCTGCCGATATCAGCAATTACAAAATTAATCTCCGGGATACCTTTTACTTCTTCAGCCAGCCTTAAGGCTTCAGCATTACTTTGTTCAAGATTAGTGCCAGTGGGTAATTCTACGGAAACCTGCAAATAATCAGCTTCAGTTTTAGGGAAAAATTCAGATTTGACTAAACCTAAAGGAAAAAGGGCAAAGGAAAAAAGGGAAAATACCACTACCATAATGACAGTTTTCTTTCTGGCAGATGGAGATCTTAGGATTCTTTGGATAACCCTTTTGTAAAAATTGGCTAACCTTTGAAAACTGATTACTCCTAAGTCCAAATAAATTGGGGCACGGTTAATAAATTTCTTGCCTCCCTTAATACTTTTTAAGTAAGTCACTAATTTTGTAACCAAAGCTTTTCTTGCCTGAAAAGTGACAAAAAGGAAAATCAGAAAAGCTATCACTTCCAAAAATGTAATTTTGCTTTTGGGAACTATCAGCCAAAATAAAGTTAGAAAGGCAATAAAAAGAATTATCCTAAGTAAAATACCTGTCCTGAAAGGTATTTTGGGTTTGAGTAAGAAAACCATAACCGGCAAAGTGATCATTAAAGCTACAAAAATTGAAGCTATTAAGGTACTTGATACCACAATAGGAATAGGTTTAATAAACTCTCCAATAATACCTTTGGAGATTAAAATAGGTAAAAAGGCCCAAACAGTGGTGGTAGTAGTAGTTAAAACAGGAATTAAAAAATCCTTCCAAACTAAAAGCCCTGTTTGCTGAGGAGTGAATTTTTTGGAGCGGTAGTAAGCAGTCATGGCAGAAACAATCACAATAGTGTCATCAACTAAAAGCCCCAAAGACAAAAGTAATGAAAAGGTGCTGATAAAAGATAAGGCCACTCCCGTAGCATTCATCACAATAAAAGTGATCAGGAAGGTTAAAGGAATGGCAGCAGAAGCAACAGCAGCTTGCCTTACTCCCAAAAATATAAAAAGAATGGTGGCTACCAAAATAACAGTTAAAGTAAAGTCCCGCAAAAGGTCGTGAAATTGATCAGCCAGTGTTTGACCGATATCAGTTACTGAATAGATTTTAAACTGATGATTTTGGGAAATTTTCCCGTCAACTGTTTTTCTGGCCTCACTTATAACAGTATCTATTTTATAGGTGGTATTGCGGTATATATCAAAACTGACTGCCTTAAGAGGTTTTGAGCCAGGAGTAACCAGATAAGAAATAGCTTGATCAGGCTTAGAGCGTTGGGAAATAATTGCTATATCCCCCAGGGAAACTATTTGATCATTTAAGTTAAGTTTCAAATGCCTGAGATCGTCTACATTAGCTGCTGCAGGATCAATAGTTAAAGCAAAAGAGGATTTATCGGTTTTTACACTGCCTGCAGGCAAGGAATTAAGTGAGGATTTAATAATCCCGGTGATTTGTTGTGGGTTCAGGTTGTAGGTAGAAATAACTTCCGGTTTTAATAAAATCTGAATTTCCTGTTCTTCCAGTCCGGAAATAACAACTTTATTTATGGAAGGAATATTATCTAAAGAAGTTTTTAAATCCTGGGCAAAACGCAACAGGCTGGCGCTATCCCCTTCTCCTGTTAAATCAAAACTCCAAAGAGGCTGATTTTCAAAATCCAGCTTTGTTACTTTAGGAACCTGGGCGTCTGAGGGAAGAGTGTTTACAGAATCAACTGCTGATTGCACATCCGTTCTTGCTTTATCCGCATCAACACCTGTTTTAAATTGGACAACAATCAAAGAAACTGAATCCCGCGAAGTTGACTGCAGAAGATCAATTCCCTGAATGCTTTGAATAGAATCTTCAAGAGGAATAGTAACCAGTGATTCAATATCATTTGGTGATGCCCCGGGCAAAACAGCAGAGACCACCACATAAGCCAATTTGATATCAGGATTAATATTGCGTGGTAAATTTAAGTAACTGTAAACACCAAAACCCAAAATTGCCACAACAATCAGGATGATAAACCTTAAATTAAAAAGATATTTAGCAATCCAAGCTTGATACAATTTAGGGTCAAACTTTAACTGCTTAAGATATGATGACTGCTCTTCTTTCATAATTTGCTAACAGATTTAAAGATTGGTGATAGTAAGCGGGTCTCCTTCAATAACAGTCCTGGTGAGAATAATCTGATCACCTGAAGCAAGACCTTTGGTTACCGCAACAGAATTTCCTAAAACATTACCCAAACTTACCTGAACGCTGGAAGCCTTTCCATCTTTTACAACATACACTAAAGCCTCTGATTGGGTTTGAAAAACGCAGTCCAAAGGAATAAAGGGAACCGAGGAGATCGTGTCCGGGTAACCAAGAGGAATTTCCACTGTGATATATCCGCCGTTTGCCACCTTATTTTGTAAGGTTTCAGGGATTTCAAAACTGATACTATAAAGCTTGTCATCAGTAGCTTCAGTAGAAACAAAGCTGGGTAAAATTTCAAAAGTCTGGTTATCAATATGAATAATGCTGGGATTGTACGTGGAGACTGATTTAGCAATTGCTAAAGGGACTTTGGCAACAGCCATTGTTTTTTGCTGGTCTCCTGCTAAAGTCAAAAGGGCTGTTCCCGGAGTAACTGATTGACCAACCTGGACATAAATCCGCTCAATAGTGCCGGCAAAAGGCGCTACAGGATGCATTAAGGCTTCGTTGGTATAAGCTAAACTAAGCTGCAGTTGGCTGATTTCTTTACCAATCTGCAGGCTTTTTTCCTGAATATCCAGTTGTTTTAAGGTAATATCGCGCTGTAGGTTTGCCAATTGAGTAGGAGGATTGCCGGTATCTGTTTGGTATTGCGCAGTACGCAGTTGTGTCCTTAATTGGTTTAAGCCACCTTGAAGTTGAGCGGCAATTTGCCTATTTTGCAGGATTAAAGCATTATTTGCTCCATCAGTGTTGTTATTTTGCAGTGTAGTAATATTGGAGTTAACTGTGTCTAAAATACTTTGGTTTGTATCAATTGAAGATTGAGTTTCTCCCACAGACTGGTTAGTAATATCACGCAGTTTTTCAAAATTGCTTTCAGTCTGATTTGCTATATCGCGTTGTTTTTGAATAATCTCTTTTTGGGCGTCAAAAGTTTCTTTAGTTTGTTGGTACTGCTTTCCTACAATAGCACTTTGCAAAGCAAAAGCATTACCCCCTTGATAGTTAGTAGCAAATTGAATGAGGTTAGCGCCCTTTTGCACAAAATCCCCTGTGCTGGCATTAATTGCCCAAACCACCCCTGTTGTTAAGGCATTAATTTTTACCACTCCGGCTTTTTCTATTTGAGCCTGAACAGTAACCTTAGCAGAGGTACCAACTCTAAAAACCTGCAGCGCGATATTACCTTAAAACAACTGGATATTCAGGAAAAAAGCCTGCAGATTGGTAAAGAAATCAGCCAACTGCAGCTTAGTTTAGCTTATACCAACGAAGCCTTAATG
>JAMCTD010000021.1:0-14269 GCA_023380995.1 Patescibacteria group bacterium | reverse complement strand
TGGCATTAATTGCCCAAACCACCCCTGTTGTTAAGGCATTAATTTTTACCACTCCGGCTTTTTCTATTTGAGCCTGAACAGTAACCTTAGCAGAGGTACCAACTCTAAAAACCTGCACTTCTTTAGGAATAGCTTTATTACTGATAGGCAAAGCTTTAGGTGAAAATAGAAAGTTACTGATTAAAATTAAGACAATGAGTGCAATTAAAGTATAGATAAAACTTCTGATGGGATTATTTTTGATATAGGCCAATATATGATGAAATTTTGCACGCAGGATCGACCAAGCTTTTAAAAAACGGACCCTAGGCCGTGGTAATTTGATCTGTAAAAAGATCTTTTGGTATTGGGGTTTGTATTGCGCCCGTTTCCTTTTTTTTATTCTTGCCATATTTACTAATAGTTAAAGCTAGAGGCTTTAAAGTTTTGGTATTATACAGTACTTTGCTTCGATATTACAGGCACATATTTTCCTATGGTTGATATAATGATGTCATGGTAAAAAAATTGCCTGCTGATATTTTTCTTAAAACCTTTAAATATATTCCCAGAATTGCCTTAAACCTGATTATTACCAATAACAAAGGGGAAATACTTTTGGCAAAAAGAGCAAAACCTCCTCTGGTTAATTTCTGGCATTTCCCGGGAAGCTTTCTTTTAAAGGGAGAAAAACTTAATATTTGCTTAACCCGTATAGCTAAAGATGAGTTAGGACTTAATATTGATTCTAAAAAAACTAAACTGCTGGGTATTTTCGAAGATTTGAAGGGAGATTCAAGAGGACATGTTATTGATGTTATGTATGGAATAAAGATTACAGCAATAAACCCGTTACTCACTAAGGACAGTAAAGAAATAGCCTTTTTTAAAAATTTACCGGATAAGATTGGTTTTAATCATAAAGAAACATTATTGCAGCTGGGATTTAAATAATAAAACCACTTATTTAGAAACAAGACCTTTGACTTTTTCTATAATTGCCTCAGAAGAAATTCCCTCAAAAGATAAAAGCTC
Source organism: Patescibacteria group bacterium (assembly GCA_023380995.1). Next base: position 13,255 of record JAMCTD010000021.1, on the reverse strand, counting down.
TTCCGGTTTCCCGCTTCCTGCAATCTTAGTAACTGCCAAAGAAATAACTTTTGTTTGAGTATCTACAGCACTCCTTACTGCCTCTGCTATACCGCCTTCAGGAAAGTGATCCTCAACCACAATTAAAGCTTTTGTTTCGGAAGCTGCTTTTTTTAAAGTAGCAGCATCAATAGGTTTAATGCTGTAAAGATCAATTACCCTGATATTTATTCCACCCTGTTGCAGTTTTTCATATGCTGTTAGAGCCTCATATAAAGTTATTCCTGCTGCTACAACTGTTACTACATCATTATTGCTTTCTTTTAAAATTTTACTTCCTCCAATTGGAAAATTCTCATCTGATTCATATAAAATTGGCGTATCTTTTCTGGTGGTACGGATATAAACATTGCCCTGATGTGCTGCTGCTTCGCTTACCAATTTTTCTGTAGAAACAGCATCTGAAGGATATAAAACAACACTTCCAATCATGCTTCTGAATAAAGCTATATCCTCAAGGCCCATTTGAGAAGGACCGTCTTCCCCAATTGATACTCCTGCATGGGAACCCACAAATTTAATATTTGGATTAGAATACTGGCTCATCCTGATTTGGTCGTGCGCCCTGGTAAAAAATGCAGCAAAGGTGGATATAAAAGGGATTTTGCCCCGCCTTGATAAACCCAAGGCTGTGCTTACCATATTTTGCTCAGCAATATACATTTCAAAAAATTTATCAGGATAAGCTTTTTGAAAGGTTTCTGAAAAAGTGGAATTGCTTGTTTCAGCATCCAAAACTATCATATTTGGAAAATCGGGAAAAATCCTTACTAAGGCATTTCCATAAGCTTTTCTGGTGGCAACCGGTTTTTCTGTTGGGTAATCAAAACTTTCCAGAGTTTTCTGAGGTTTTTTTACTTCTGGCTTTAAATCCTGAGGTTTTTCTACTTCTCCTATAATACTAGTATTAATCTCTCCCAACTCTGCTTTGGCCTTTTCAAACTCCTCCTGTTTTAAAGCTTTCCCGTGCCACCCATCCTGGTTTTCCAAAAAAGATACACCTTTTCCCTTGATGGTTTTGGCAATAATCATCGTGGGTGCTCCCGTGGTTTTAAGAGCCTCTTTGTATGCTTTCATAATTTCTTCAAAAGAATGGCCGTCTAACGTAATAACTTTCCAACCAAAAGCAGCAACTCTTTTTCCGTAAGCTTCAATATCATAGCCATACATTGTCTCTCCCCGCTGGCCCAATCTGTTAACGTCTAAAATAGCTACCAAATTATCCAATTTATAATGGTTGGCAATTTGTATGGCTTCCCATACAGACCCTTCAGCCATTTCACTATCGCCCAAAAGGATAAATGTGCGGTAGGGCAATTTATCCAAATATTTTGCATTGATTGCTATGCCTACACCTATTCCCAATCCCTGTCCCAAAGACCCTGTGGCAGCTTCAGCATATGGAAAAACAGGTCTGGGGTGACCCTCCAGCATACTGCCAAATTTACGGTAAGTATTAAGTTGTTCCAGAGTTAGTTTACCGGCAGCAGCAAACAGTGAATAAAAAAGGGGAGAAGCATGTCCCTTGGAAAATATCAGGCGGTCATTATTAGGAAGAGAAGGGTTATCCAAATCAAATTTGAAAAATCCGCCGAAAAAAAGTGTTACCAAAAGATCTGTGGCAGATAATGAAGACGTTGGGTGACCGCTGCCTGCTTTTGTGCTTACCAGCAGACTGTAGTAACGGACTTTTTTTGCAAGTTCTTCCAGTTTTTTTAAACCTTTGCTGTCAGCTGCTTTATTGTCTTTGCCCATTATTTATCAGATTATCATAGATAATATAATATTTTAACGGCAATTGACATATCAATTTGTGCCAGGTTTTATTTGCTTGCTGCTGATTCCCTTCTTTTCCTGCTGTTACTTTTAAGCGATTCTATCTTATTATGTAACAGCATTTCTGCTTTGTTTCTTAAACTAAACGCAGTTTCTTTTATCCTTTCCCTGGTTTTTTTATCAGATAAGGCTTTGGATGTAGCGACACCAACACCTACTCCGATAACCGCTCCTGCCAAACCTGTCATTAAAGGATTTAGTTGATTTTTATTTTCTTCCACTCCCATCACCTCCCTTTTTGAAATATTAACAGAGATAGTTTAGAGAGAAATTAGATTACCGTAAGAAATCCATGTGAATTTTGTAGCCTGCTGCACTTAAATTTGCTTTTTTTAGTAAAACTTTTTACTATGGAATCAGAGGGAGGTGATAAAGATAAATACACTAAACAAGCAAAAAATAGCTCTTATTTTTGGAATCTTTATCGGAGGATGGCATGTGTTGTGGTCCTTGCTTATAGTACTTAAACTGGCACAATCCATTTTAGATTTTATATACAGGATACATATGCTAAATAACCCATTTAGGGTTAGTCCGTTTAATTTAACTACTGCCATATTGCTGGTTATTATCACTTTTGCCATAGGATACGCTGCCGGATGGATTTTTGCTGCCCTTTGGAATAAATTACATAATGTTGAGTTAAATGCGTAATTATATTACAGGATTAAGTGAGGAAGCGGGCGTAGGAGTTGGTGTTTCTGTTGGTGAGACAAGAGGCATTAAGTTACTGTCAGACGGACTGGAAACCGGAGAGATTGGACTTGGTGAAAATGTGCTAATTTCTCCCGGTCCTCCTCCTATTCCGGGAGTCACTCCACTATTATCCTGAGTGGTATTACGATTCCCGGCAATAATGCCATATACAAGTGCTCCAAGTACTAATATTCCTACAATTGTTAACAAAGGGATCCAAGCGCTTCTTTGTTTTCTATCTACTTCGTCATAGCCATCTTCCATAGTTCTATTATCCTAAAGCTTATTAATATATTAAGAAGAATTATTAAAGAAGATTGTAAGAAAGATAAGTTGCAAAAAACGCCCTGACAATTACAGCTTAAATTCCAGATTAGGATAGCTTCTTTTGGATAATATAAATGTGGCAGCCAACCACCCAAAAAGAAATCCTCCAACATGCGGCAGGAAAGCTATTCCGCCTATGTTAGGGTTTAAAGAAACAGAGGCTACCCCATTAAACAATTGGGTAATAAACCAATAAAAAAGTAAAATATACGCAGGAATATCAATCATTGTAATAAAAATTAAAATAAAGACTAATGTTTTAATCTTGTTATTTGGAAAAAGGGCAAAATATGCCCCTAAGACTCCTGCTACTGCTCCTGACGCTCCCAACATCGGGATGGAAATAGATGGCGTCATAAAGTACTGCGTTAAGGCAGCAGCAACGCCTGAGAGAAGATAAAATATGGGAAAGAATACAAACCCGAAGGAATGCTCGATATTATTGCCAAATACCCAAAGAAACAACATATTAGAAATAATGTGAAGAAAACCGGCATGCAGAAATTGGCTGCTGACAAGGGGTATAAGAGTATTTACTTCCAGAAAATTAATTTTTGCCGGAACCAGGGAAAACTGGATAATGAGATGGTCAGGGTTGGGAGATATTAGCTCCAGGTAAAAAACATAGGCATTAAGCAAAATTATTACTATTACCCAGAAGGGAAATTTTAATAAGGAATTGCTATCGTTTATGGGAAGCATTATCTTAAAGTTTAAAAGAAATAGTTAATAGGGTAACAAGAACAGAGTAAGAATGATGTAAAATAGTATTAAGACTTACTTAATGAAAAAAATATTACTTTTTGCTTCATTTCTGATTATCCTGGTAGTTGGAGCTAAAATAGCTCTCCCCTCCTTAATTAATTTATTATCATATTCTTTTTGTGATCAACCGGTGAGTTTCCGGATTGGCACTGTTGATCCGAGGTTTAATCTGTCAAGGGAGACATTCTTGTCTGATGTTAAGCAGGCTGCTTACATCTGGGATTCTGCAATAGGAAAAAAGTTGTTTATTTATGATCCAAAAGGAGATTTAAGCATCAATTTAGTGTATGACGAAAGGCAATTCTTAACCAGCCGGATTAATCAGCTTACAAATCAGGTTCAATCCGAAAAACAATCATTTAAGCCTAAGGTTGAGGAATATCAAAAATTATCTGCTGATTTCAAACAAAAATTGGACAATCTTAACCAGGAAGTTGAGTTTTGGAATTCTAAAGGAGGGGCACCGCCTGATGAATATAAAAAGCTAATTTCCCAGCAGCAAGACTTACAAACCCAAGCAAACAATTTAAATGCTATGGCACAAAGCCTAAATACTTCTGCCGATACATTTAACACCCAGATTGACCAATTAAACCAGACTATCACAACTTTTAACGATGCTCTGGAACAAAGGCCGGAAGAAGGGATATATAAAGGGCCGCAGAACCGGATTGAAATCTATATAAATACAAACAAATCAGAGCTTATTCATACCATAGCACATGAATTAGGTCATGCGCTGGGGATTACCCATGTCGGAAACAAAACAGCAATTATGTACCCTAAGACAACACAAACACTGATAATCTCAAACGACGATTTGACAGTTCTAAATGAAGCCTGTAGAAAATATACTATTATTGAGCTTATCCAAATGAAGTTTTCCCAGTTGAAGTTTAATTATCAAAATGTGCTTAAAATTTGAGTAAATTTATCTGCTATATTTTCCCAACTTAAATCCCTTACAGTACTTAAAAGTTTATTGCTCATTTCCCGGTACTCCTCTTTATTGGTAAGAAGGTGGTTAATTTTTCTTGCCATTCTGATTGGGTTACCGGCAGATGTAAGCAGGAAGCTATGTTCTTTGTCCAGCAAGCCGGATATCCCCGCTACATCAGTGGTTATAACAGGTATTCCGCAGGCCATTGCTTCAAGTGCTGCTATACCAAATGACTCGTAGTGCGAGGGCATGAGAACTATTTCTGCGCAGTTGTAATAAAAAGGCAGTTCCTGATTGGTCTTCTTGCCGATAAACCTTACATAAGACCTGATTTTTAAAAGTTTTCTGATTTCCTCCAGCTTTTTATATTCCTTTTGCTGATCAGTATTTCCTCCAACAATCCAAAGGCAAATTGGCAGTTTCTTATTTTTTTCAATTAAGATCTTGATTGCATACAAAAGCATATCTATTCCCTTCAAAGCTTCAATTCTTCCCACAAAAAGAATTATCCTGTGATTTAAATTTGCCCTTGTAGTTTTTTTGGCAATAGATTTATTTATTGGCTTAAACAATTTCAAGTCCACTCCCGGTGTCAAAACAGATAATTTTTTTAAAGGACAATTATATAAAGTGTGGATATATTCTAAATCAGCTTCGCTGGTAGCAATAAGCTGGTCCGCTTTTTGAGTCAGCAATAATTCTGCCTTAACCCTTGCCAAACCCTCCCTTTCGTCCTCGTTTTTAGCAACCAGGTTCTTCATAAAAGCCAACGTATGAAATGTTACAACCAAAGGAATCCTAAGCCTTTTTTTTATTTCCAAACCAATCAGTCCGGACAAATAATAGTGAGCGCTAATAAGTTCATATGATATTTTTTCTTTCATGATAAATTTTTTAAGATTGGCAGTAAATTCAGGAATAAATTGAGGCAGCTCTTTTTTAGAAATTGCCGTAGGATTACCTGTCGGTAGGTGTATAACCCGCAGATTAGAAGACACGTTAACAATATTAGGACTGTCTTGATCCGCACAGCGTGTATAGATGTCAATAACATACCCTTTCTCAGTCAGGGCTTTTGATAGTTCTAAAACATAGGTATTCATTCCGCCTATTTCCGCATCATTTTCATCTGACAGGGGGCAGGTATGGTAAGAGATAACTGCTATTTTTCTAATATTCACCCGCATATTATACATTTTGCAAAGTATGATAATATTAATCATGTATCTTTAAGTTAAATATGTATTCTAAATTTATTCATCCTTTAGCATGGATTCTAAGTTTCTTTGTACTTCTTTTTGCATATACCAAACTCTTTGGACCTATCCCTTTTTCTGTTTCATCAATAACTACCCAAAAATCCACCACTTTTGATGTGGTAGGAGAAGGTAAAGTTACAACCAAACCTGATATAGCATCAATAACTGCGGGAATTCAAATTCAAGCCCAAAGTGTTAAAAGTGCCCAGGATCAGATAAATAATGCAATAAATAAAGTTTCTTCAGTCCTAAAGGAATCAGGGGTAGATCCAAAGGATATCCAAACAACAAACTATAATATTTACCCAAGCTATGATTATGCTGCTGCTTCACAAAAAATTACCGGTTATAATGCCAGTACGAATCTATTAATAAAAGTGAGAAACATGGATAACATAAATAATGTTATAGATACTGCCACAAATAATGGTGCCAACCAAATTTCCGGACTTTCCTTCGAAGTTGAAAATAAAAGTAAGGCTGAAAATGAAGCAAGACAAAAAGCTGTGGATGAGGCTAAGAAAAAGGCAGAAGAAGCAGCAAAAATTGCCGGTTTTAGATTAGGTAAAATAATCAATTATTCCGAAAACCTGCAAGGCCAACCAAGGCCCATGCCTTTATCTGCAACAATAGAAAACAAGGCAGTTGGTGGTACACCAACACAAGTTGAGCCAGGATCTTCTGAAGTTGCTGTTAGTGTAACCCTAAGTTACGAAATACAATAAGCTTTTGTAAAAAATTATTCCAAAGGAACTTCGGGCTTACCAACAACGATTAGATCTGCTAAACCATCAAAACCACTGATTACTCTATAATTTTCCAGGCTGGATTGTTCCTTATTTGAACCAATATATAAAACAGATCCCGGTAAATCTTTTATAAATTGCATAATTCTGGTATGCGGCAAAGAGCCAATATAAACATTCCCGTATTTGAAAAATGAAAATTCATCTAATTTGACGGGAGATTGGTTTTGCGCAATTACTAATTGCGGATCCAATTTAGTATAAACAGGATAAGCAAATTCCATATTATCAATATCATTAGACAAAATAATAAAATCAAATTTCTGGAGATTTTTGGATACTAATATAGAAGCTTGTTTGGCTGGGTATGACCAAAAGCGGGCATTTTTCCGGGGAGCAAGAAAATAGAATCCATCAATAAAGTAGATAAATTGGAATAAGAAAAGAAACCCCAGGAAAACCAGTATTAATTTGTTTGTCAGACGGCGGGGTTTACTACACAGCTTCCATAAACCAATGCCAACTAAGATTAAAATTGGAGGAAGCAACAAAGAACTTCTTAAAGCATGAGCCTTTCCAACCAAACTGGTAGCAAGCGGGGCAATTAAAATCCAACCTGATAATAAAATTAATAACCTCCTCTTAGATTTATATAAATAAGTTATTCCAACTATTAAAAGGACCGCATCTATCCAAAAAAACTCTCCCATTCCGGTTGGGTTGTGGCGGGGTTGCCCGTCTCCGTGCAAAAACAAAAATGAAAGAAAATAATTACTTACATAATTTTCAACCCAGACACTTGTAAGCCCAATATACTTTGTATGCAGGATATCGGAAATTACCGAAGGAGAGTCATCAAGCTTACGGTTTTCCCTCACATCCTGAGAGACAGAGGATCTGATGTCCGGGTTTTTGAATATATTGATAATATCAAATCTATCCTGATTACCACGGCTGATTGTCAGGTATAAGCTTAATACACTAGAAGCTACAATAATAGCTAATGATATAAAAAGTAATGGTTTTTTCAAATAATTTATTCCCAAATCCTTCTTTGCCCAAAGCAGCAACATAAGCGTAAATAGCGGAATGGTTAGCTTAAATGTAGAATAAGTTTGGGAAGCAATGCCAAAAGATAATCCAAACAATAAAAAGTAGTATTTATTTTTAAGCCCTTTTATAAAAGAAAAGATGCCCAGCAGTGTTAGAAATAAGGCAAAGTGAGTTTCAAACGGACCCCTGCTTAAACTTAGCTCCCAGGGATTTAAGGCAGCAACAGCAGCAATCGCCAAACCTACTTTTTTAGAGAAAAATTCTTTTCCCAAAAGATACAACAAAAACACTATCCCTATGCCGGATAAAATAGATACCATATTGGAAGCAAGAGCAGTTGGGCCAAATAAAACCACAAACGGAATAGTGGCATAAACATAGCCTGCTGGCCTGCCTCCACCCAAGGAAAAAACTAAAGGTAAAAAATTGCCCTTTTGGTCATGTCCTGTTTTTAAAATCGAGTAAGCATCATAAACCAAAGTTAGGCCATCGCCGTACATGGCCTTAGGGTTTTCATTAATTTGGTAAAATCTTAATATTATTGATATCAGGAGAATAAAAAACAGAAGTAGTGTGGTTTTTCTCACAGACATAATATACTACGAATATGATAAATTAGCTACGATAAAACCTAAATCTGCATACATTCTTAGCTGACTTTATTATATACTTAAGACTTATTGATAATAAAAAATATGGACTCTGACCAATTGGAAAAATTCCTTAAAACCATCGATAAATCAAAGTTTTCTAATTTACCTTATATAAAAAGGGTAGAAAAACCATGGGGCTATGAATTGCACTGGGTACCGGAGGGCTTGCCATATATGGGCAAGATTCTACACATTAATGCAGGGTGTAAATTAAGTTTACAAGTGCATGACAAAAAGCAGGAGAGTTGGATTTTGATAAATGGTGAAGCTAAAGTTATTTGGGAAGATGAAAATGGGAAATTGGTGGAGACTAAGCTGCAGCCTCAATCGGGTTATACCTGTAATTTAGGCCAAAAACACAGGCTTGCCGGTATAACAGATTGCGATATTATTGAAGTTTCTACCCCGGAAATTGGCAACACCTATAGACTGGAAGATGATTATACCCGTCCTACAGAAACAGAAGAAGTCCGTAAGGACCCAAACAGAGGTTGGAAAGGTTAAACATCGAACACATGGTTGCGTTCTTAAATATTATGTATAATAATTGCTCATATGTCGCCAGAAAATGCAAGATTACTTATCGCTGAAGATGATCTAATTGCGCTAGAGTGCCTAACTACAGTTTTAAATCGTGGCGGATTTCAACCAGTAGCAATAGCAACTAATATGCAAGAAGCCAAAGCAGCTATCCCGACTTTATTGGATAAAGGAGTGGAGGTGGCATTGGTTGATGGTAATCTAGGCCCAGGTATCAGCAATGCAGATGGGGAGATTCTTACCGAGACAATACACCGGCAAGCGCCTGGTATAGTGGTTGTTGGTATACCATCATTCGGGGAAATATCTGGAGCAGACCATCATTGTGATAAAACCGATTTTAGGTCCTTATTAGATACTATAAGAAACATTTAGTTTTATCTTATTTTGAGGTCAAAACTTCTTGAATTGTGTTTACCAAGCTTTGATTATTAAAATACTCTAGCAATTTTTGAGGCCAGGCTGGGTCCTTAATAGAAATATCTGGATCTACTCCTCTTCCTTCAATTGGCTGGTTATCATCCCGTAAAGTTATGGAGTGGACTAAGAAAAGTGAATATTTTTCCTCTTTACTGATTTGATTGTCCAAAGAAAAAACCCTTTCTACTGTCCCCCATCCCTTAGTCCTGTTACCCACTATTACTCCCTGGTGATACTTTTTTAAGGAAGCTGCCAGCATTTCTGCAGATGATTGGGTGTTTTCATCAACCAACACCACTATTTGTTTGTATTTGGAAATACTGGCAAGCTTGTTTGTTTGAGTTTTAAATGGTAAATATTCACCCTTGTGGTAAAAATCAAACGCGTATTGTCCTGGCCCTAAAAAATACCCCAAAAAGTAAGGTGTGGCATCTATTGCCCCTCCCATATTACCTCTTAGGTCAAAAATTAAAGAGTTTAGCCCTGGTGTATCTTTCTGATCTTCAAAAGCTTTTTGGAATTCCTCCAAGGATGTGGGTGAAAATTTTTTAAACTGTACATATAAAATGCCGGGGCTGATGATTCTGCTGGAAATTGTAGGCTCAATCCCCTTTTGATCGTATTTCTCCTTTTGCTCTTTTGCAGTTAAAGTATCCTTGGCATAAGTTATTGTTTTTAGTTTCTCCTGCGCTTCTGGTGATTTATCTTTAAGAAGCTCGGCAGATTTTACTTTGAAAGCCTGCAAAACAGCTTCCTCTGATGCGCCTTTGGCAAGCCCCAAATCTTTGTACAAATCCTTCTGGGGATTAATATTGGAAACAGTGTTTTTTAATTGTTCTTCCTGTTTTTGGGTATATAAACCAGATCTGCCATTTGGGGAAAGTGACGCTAACACTGATGAGACAACAGACACAGAAAACTTATTCTTTTGCTCGTCTGTCATATTGCCTAAAACGTTCATAAAAGCTGTCAAAAATTTGGTTTTGTCCTCAAATTTGGCAACTGTAATATCGCCTCCATTTTTGGCAATAGATAACTTAAAAAGATCTAAAAGCTGGGCATCAGAAATATTATCCCAATAATTTTCCCTGATCTTATCATAAACTTCTGATATAAATGCCTTGGGAGTATTCTTTTCTTCTTTTACCTGAAGAATATTTTGAGTATTTCCTACCAGTTTGTAACCAACCCCTGCTCCCAGGGCAAAAACAATTAAAAAAAATAGAACAGCTTTGAAGGGGTGCTTGGACATGGTAATATAGTATAACATTCATCTTATGGATCTTTTAAGCATCATTTTTATAGTTTTGGGGTTGGTTCTTTTTGAAACAATTTCTTCAATTGATAATGCCATTATTAACGCAGAAGTACTGTCCACCATGGGACAAAAGGCCAAAAAGTGGTTTTTGTTTTGGGGACTTTTGGTGGCAGTTTTTTTGCTCAGAGGGCTTTTGCCTTGGGCAATCGTTTGGGCTGTTAATCCTGCTTTGGGCCCTGTAGGCGCATTTACTGCTGCTTTAAGTTCTGATCCTAAAGTTGCCGGGGCAATTGAGAATTCCAAGCATATTTTGCTTGCAGGTGGAGGTATTTTCTTAGTTTTCCTGTTTTTCCACTGGTTATTTTTAGAAGATAAGCACTTTGGTTTAAGGAGTGAGAAGTTTTTTCAGCAATATGGTGTTTGGTTTTATGCGGTGGTTTCTATAATTTTGGCAGCAGTTGTTTGGTTTGCAATACACAAGGATCCTTTTATGGCTTTTGGGGCAGTTGTGGGTTCCACTGCCTTTTTTATAACTCACGGGTTTAAGCAGACAGCTGAAAAAAGCGAGGAAAAACTGCTTACCAGTTCTAAATCTGATTGGGCAAAAATATTTTATCTTGAGGTAATTGATGCCACATTTTCTGTAGATGGGGTTTTGGGAGCTTTTGCTTTTACCCTTTCTGTTCCGCTGATTTTAGCGGGGAATGGAATTGGAGCTTTAGTTGTTAGACAACTGACCGTGGGCAATATTGAGAGAATTAAAAAGTATATTTTCCTTAAAAACGGCGCTATGTATTCTATCCTTTGTTTGGGTACCATTATGTTGCTGGAAAGTTTTGGTTTTCATATTCCCTACTGGCTTTCCCCGGCTGTCACAGCAATAGTGGTAAGCTATTTTTTCTTTAAATCCAAAATGGCAGTAGGTAAAGTTTAGGCTTCACCAAAATATATTGCTGCTTGAGGAATAAGATGGTTGTCCTGTTAAGTTTTCAAAAACTGCATTTGCAAAAGGACTTTGAGGAAAAAGCTTCAAAGCGCTGCTTGTAAAACTTAAAGCGCTGTTTTGATTTCCAGTATTTAATAAAAATAGGCTCAAATTAAGGTAGGATCTGGGGTTATCAAATTTAAAATCAGAGCCATTTAATTTAGAAAGATCAATTATTTTAAGGTTTTTCTCACTTACTACACCCTCTTTTACCAAAACAATCATAAAATCATCCAAATATGCTATTTTCCAAGTATCATCCTTTACCACTGAGGCTAAAAAAGCTTTTCCCCAAGGTGTCTGGTCTGTGTGGGAAAAAATAATAGTTTGAAATTTTACCTGATTTTCCAGCTCTTTAAATTTTGAATAATCTGATTGTGTGGGAATATAGATTTGAGAAAAAAATTCTTTTGGATAGGCTTCAGGCCTGCCATCTGCAAAAACTTTAATTTTTGGAAAACCACGGTAAATAATATAACTGCCAATATCAAAATTATTATAAATAGGGCCGGGCAAATCATTGTTTATCACAAAATCCATAGCTTGTTTACTGCTTTCCATTAACTTCAAGCTTGGCCTGTTGTTGCTATCATGTATCAAATAGTAATTTCCATTTAGGTAATAAATACTTTCTAAAATAAGCAGCAGGGCAAAAAAAGATGAAAGCAAGTAAGTAAATCTATTTGGTTTTATGGCAACCATATTTAACAAAACAGCAGGCATTGACAGAAAAACTAAGTAAGGAAAACTTCTTATATTCAAAAGGGCTAAAGCTGTTCCAAAAGCTATAATTAGGATATTCTTAAACTCAAATCTTTTTCTCAAAAAACTAGCTATCAAAAGCAGGATAATCAAACCTAAGCATAATTTCACAAATAAAAAGTTGGGGTTGTAAAAATTAATACTTTCCAAAAGGAACATTGTTTGATTTTCTGCAATGGTATAACCATAATTACCATTTACATTTAGAGGATACAGCAGTCCAGATAAGCCATTTGGGTTAACTAAGCTGGCTGTAACCGATAACACAAAAATAATTGTTAACAATTTTAGCTTTCCACCTTCGAGGTGGAAGCGTAAATATTGATAGCCTAAATGAGCTAGAAAAATAGCCTGTAAGCCTAGACCTACAAAAAAATAGATATGGGTATTTATCCAAAGAAGCTGAATTAAGGGAAGGAGAAAGATCAACTTTGTTGGCCCGCGCAGGTATTTTTCCAGGATAAAATAAGTACCAGCAGTAAACAAAAAGCTGAATATCTCTGGCCTAAGCTCTAACCTTTCCCTTAATAGGTGAAAAAATATAAAGCCTACCGGCAGGAGTAAGGCAGTATTTCCTTTAGGGATTAGCCTTAAAATTAACCAGACAGCTACCAGGAATATAATAAGCTTAATAAACAGTAATGCTTGTAGCCCCAGGGTTTGGCTGGTAATAAAAGCAAAAACCTCAAATAACCAATGGGTATTAATAAAAGGGAAATCAGGGTTGGTATAGGAAAAAAGGTTGGTTTTAGGAACATTTTTTGTTTGCCAAATAATCTCACCCAATTTTAAATGGCGGCCCAAATCCTGATCAAAAGAAAAATCTGTCCTGAAAAGAAAAGAGAAGGCAAAAAATAGCAGCAGGATCTTAATCCACATAAATTATGTTATTATCTTAATATAGTACCATGGTGCTGGGTAAACAAAGGATTGCGCGGTATTTTGCGCGATTATTGCGTGATGATATTCAAATTAT
>JAMCTD010000020.1 GCA_023380995.1 Patescibacteria group bacterium | reverse complement strand
TAACTCAAACATCGCGTTTTCTGATGTTTGAGTTAGTTAACAAAGAAAGAACCGGCAGAGGGTTAAAAGCTTTAGTTTTTGATCAGAAGCTTCAGGCCGTAGCTAGAGGCCATAGCGGGGATATGTTTAAAAAGGGTTACTTCTCCCATTATTCCCTGGAGGGAAAAACTGTGGCAGACAGAGCTTTAAATGCCAGTGTTGATTTTTTAGTGATAGGGGAAAATTTAGCTTATGCTCCAAGTGTGGAACTTGCTCACAAAGGATTAATGAATTCAGAAGGCCATAGGGCTAATATTTTATCCCCTGATTTTAACAAGGTTGGGATAGGTGTTTTAGATGGAGGCATATACGGCAAAATGTTTACACAAGTGTTTTCTGATTAGATTATAAACAGCTGGTTAGTAAATTATGTGGTCTAATACTAAATTATTAGTTATAGCTTGTTTTTTAATTATTATTTTAGGTTTTAGCCTTTTGTGGTTTAGTTTAAAACTACCCGCAAATCCTGTTATTGTTCCAACTTCAACAAATGCTCCTTTAGCTGAAAGCTTACCTACTGCAACTGCTTCTGCATATACTAATGGCGAGCAGGCTTTGGTTACCAAGGTTATTGACGGGGATACAATCGAGCTGGCAGACGGTAGAAGGGTGCGTTTTATAGGAATAGATACTCCTGAGACTGTTGACCCAAGAAGGCCTGTTGGCTGTTTTGGCAAAGAAGCTTCAAATGAAACAAAAAGCTTGCTGACCGGGAAAGTGGTAATTATGCAAAAAGACGTTTCTGAGACAGATAAATATAACAGGATTTTAAGGCTTATTTATTTGCCTTTGGATAACGGGCAAAAGCTTTTTGTAAATGATTATTTAGTTAGAGAAGGGTTTGCCAAAGTTTCAACCTACCCTCCTGATGTAAAATTTGCAGATCAATTTTTAGAAGCTGAAAGACAGGCAAGGGAAAATAACAGGGGTCTTTGGAAAAAATGTAAGTAATTTAAACCTTGGTAACGTGACTATGCTTGAAAAATGTGGTACGGTAGAATTACCTTAAGATGGGTCTATGAAAAAATTTACCATTCAAGCTGTGCTTTTGATTGCAGTGACTGCGGTTGCTATTGTTTTATTTAGTCAAAAAACAACCGCTCCCCAATTGCCCTTTTTGCCCCAAAATCCAATACTTAAACAAGTGCAAATTAATGATATTAAGTTTAATGTAGAGGTTGCTGATACACAGGCTAAAAGGAATAAAGGTTTGGGAGGAAAAGAAAGCCTGGCATCAGATGAAGGTATGCTGTTTATTTTTCCGAAAACAGATAAGTATCCATTTTGGATGAAAGGGTTAAGTTTCCCCTTGGACTTTATCTGGATTAGAGGGGGGATAGTTGTGGATTTTACTAAGGGTGCCCAACCTCCGGTTCCCGGACAAGTTGAAGCTTCTTTGCCAATTTATACACCAAAGGAAGATGTAGATCAGGTGTTGGAGGTAAATGGAGGGACAATTGACAGGCTAAATATAAAAATAGGGGATATGGTTAAAACAATTTAAAATTCAAAATGCAAAGTTCAAAATTGCAATTTACAATTAAGAGTTTTCAAAAAAATCTTCTAACGCTTTTAACTTATTTATGATAGAAGTTCTGCCCATAAGATTATTGACAGAAGAAGATGCGCCTGTTTTTGGCTCTCTAAATGTTACATTGGGAAAATTATTAAGAAGCGGTTTGCCTGTAAGTTCAGGAATAGTTGTAACAGCTCCTAATTTAAAATTAAAAACTATTTTAGAACACTACAATTTTGGCACAAAAGAAGTTTTTACCCAATCAATAACTTTAATCCAAAAAGAAATCAATAAAATTCCTGTCCCACAAATTTTAATCAAAGAGATTGGTCAGCACAAAAGCTTTTTTGTAAATGGAGTAAAAATAAAATCAGTAAAAGATTTGTGGCTTACCCTGTTAAATTTATGGCTGGAACAAATTAAGAGTAGGTTATGGAATAACGGGTTTTATCCGGGAGTTACTGAGAATTTAGAACCTAAAATAGTTGTTTTTGCTAAAAAGATAGAAGCTTTTGGAACAGCTTTTAAAGATAGCCTGCAGGATGATGTGGTAATAAATTGTAAGTTTGGCAAGCTTTCTCCAAGTGATCTGAAAAAAATAGCAGAAATTGTTCAAACTTCCAACAAAAAATTGTTTATTCCTCATGAACATGAATGGGTTTTGGATAGTACAGTTAAATTAGTTGGCATAAAGCCTTATACTCCACAAAATGCCACTTCAACAAATGAAATAGCTACGAAGCCTCCTGTTAAAGGTATTTCTCAAAGCAAAAAGCAAAGCACAATTAAAGTATTTTTTGACCTTTCAACAGGATTTGCTTTGGAAAAAGATGCTGATGGGGTCTATATTGCTTCTGAGAAAATATTTGACTTAAATAAGCCTCAGGATTCTTTTGAAAAATTAGTGCTTAAGTTAGTGGAATCTGCTGAAACTTTTCCCAATTTACCAGTGTTTTTTAAGCTGGCAGACAAGTCTGAGGGAATGGGTAAAGTCAGAGGAGCTTTGCGTCTTTTGCATCAAAGCAGCCTGTTTAATCCCTTAGTGGATGCTTTGGATTTTGTCCGTCACAAAAAAGCGTTACTTAATGTTCATGTGGTAATTCCTTATGTGCGGGGTATCAGTGAACTTTTACAAGTTAAAAGGGAATTGGCTATTAAAAAACTGATGAGAAAAAATTCCCTTAAGATTTTAATGGAAGCTGCAGTTTTGGAAAATATTGTTAATTTAGAGGATTATCTTTTGGCAGGAATTGATGGAGTAGTGTTAAATCTGGATGAATTAATAGCTCATTTAAACGGTTTTGATCCTTTAGAAGAAAACCTGGCATTCTATAAAAACGAGGTGGAAGGCTTGCTTAAATTTTTAGAGGATGGGGTGAAAATACTGCATAAGTTAAGAATGCCCTTTATAGCCTATGGAAGCCTGGCCCTTAATCCAAAAGTTTTGGAATTTTTAGTGGAAAGGGGAGTTTATGGAGTGGTGGTGGAAAGGTATGAGGCTCATTCTATCCATGAGCTATTAAATCAGACAGAAAGGAGGATGTTTTTAAGAAAAAGTTAGAACTATTTGTTGTATAATATGGGGTATGGAAAGGAATATTAAAAAGCTAATAAATAAGATTGATCATATTGATACACTTCCTGCTGCTCCTGTAAAATCGCATAAAAAAATGATGGAGTATCTTCCTCGTTTTTCCCTTTCGGAGGTTAAGACTTTAAATTATGATATGGTAGCAACTCATATTGTCACTGCCTTCGCTTTACCTATTGGTTTTGCTGAATGTGCCTTAAGGCAACCAAGAGAAACCCTGCGATTCTTAAAAACAAATGGACTGCAGGGTATAGTCAAGACTCATCTTAGTTTGCAGAAGGATTTATATCGTCAAATACATTCTCCCTGACCTATGACCTAAAAAGCAGAATGTACTCCCCTTTGGGGTTTTCTAAAGTTTCCTGCCATTTGCTTACAAGTTTTGTTCTCACACTTTGATGAACTTTTGTCAGTTCGTGGGCTAAAGTTATTTCAATATCACCTAAAATTGATTTCATATCCTCCAAAGTTCTTAACATTTTATGAGGTGAAACAAAAAAAATATAGGTAATTGAAAATTGAGAATGGATAATTGATAATTTTTTCAATAAGTCCATTCTGTGGCCGCTTTTTTCCGGAGGATATCCTAAAAACATGAACTTATCTGGGGGAAGGTCGGAAAGAGTAAGAGCTGTGATCACTGAGGAAGGGCCGGGAAGGGAGTCTACTGGAATCCCCTGGTTGATACATTCCCTGACTAGCTTATAGCCTGGGTCAGAAACAAGCGGGGTTCCTGCATCAGAAACCAAGGCCCAATTTTCATTCCGCAACCATTCCAAAATAGCTGGCACCATTCTTGTTTCATTGTAATCATTTAAAACCTGGAGCGGTTTTTTTATTTGGTAATGGTTTAGAAGTAAAGCAGTTCTTCTGGTATCTTCACAAATTATCCCATCAATCTCTTTTAACACTTCCAGCGCCCTTAAAGTGATATCTTTTAAATTACCAATAGGTGTAGGAACAATATACAGCATAAATTTGAGGCAGGAAAAACTATTTCTTAAACTTTTTTATTATACTAGCCCTAATTTCTGCGTCAACTAAGGCATGATGTAGTACTGGCAGAATTGAGACAAAAATAATAAGACCAATTATCGGAAGAAGATATTTATCAACATCAGGAATAAGATTTCCTAGGAAGTATCCTGCAGAGGTTACTCCGATCGCCCATAAAACTCCTCCTACCAGATTAAATGAGACAAACCGTTTGTAATCCATCTTGCCTGCTCCTGCTACAACCGGAGCAAAAGCCCTGATAACCGGAATAAATCTGGCTAAGATTATGGTTTTACCACCGTGCTTATCATAGAATTTTTGTGCTCTTTCAAGGTTTTTTTTGTGGAAGAAGAAAGAGTTTTCTCTTGTAAAAATTCGGGGACCAAGTTTGGTTCCAATATAATAACCAATGCTGTCGCCTAAAACTGCAAAGACAAAACATCCTAATATCAAAAGACCTATATCCAAAAATCCTTGTGAGGCCAAAAACCCTGCAGTAAAAAGCAGGGAATCTCCGGGGAAAAAGAATCCAATTAAAAGTCCTGATTCCAGGAAAACTATGGTAAAAATTCCCAGGTATCCAAAGGTTTTAATTAGGGAAATCAGATCAAGGTGCATTTAGTAAGTATAAGGAAGCGTTAATTATTTGGCAAGAGCCTAACTGAATCTTCTGATAACCCCGACGCACTTGCCTTGTATTTTTACTTCTGTAGCATAAATGGGGGACATGGATGAGTTGGCTGGTTCCAACCTAATTCTGTTTGCCTCCTTAAAAAACCTTTTCAAAGTAGCCAGGCCATTATTAAGTAAAGCTACCACAATATCCCCGTCATTTGCTGTATTTTGTTCCTCGATAATGACATAATCCCCATCTAATATTCCATCCTCAATCATGGAATCACCTTTAACCTGTAAAACAAACGAACGCTTTTTACCTGAAATCATATTTGGGGCAACTTTAATAGTGGCATCAGGGTCTGTAAAGGGCATAATTGGTGAACCTGCTGCTATAAATCCTAAAACAGGCAGCTCAACCCCTTTCAGTGTAGAAGAAATTTTTTGGTCCAATACCTCAATTCCCCGTACTGCTCCTTCAAACTTTTTGATAACACCTTTTTGCACAAGGGTTTGCAGGTGTTCGTGTACTGTGGCCAAAGAAGAAACACCAATACTTTCTGCTATTTCACCTAAGGTCGGTGAGTAGCCATATTTATCAATGTATTGCTTGATGAAATCTAAAATCTGTTTTTGTCTTCTGTATAAAGTGATTGGCATTGGGTTTTGTTTGTATATTTACTTTACCAAACACAACCCGAAACTGTCAATAGGCCAAAAACAATTAATAATGGAGGGCTTGTTTAATATGGGATCTTGTGGGAATAGGCAGGCTGTTTTTTTGGTTGCTCTTCCGGTGCCTGAGTTTCCAATTCTTTCCAGTACACATCTCCCGCAATGCCTAACATAGAAGCACACTTTTTTAAGCAGTCAGAAGCAGCAGCTTTTAAATCATCAGCAATACTGATAGGTTCACCTGTAGATCTGCTAAATTTAATATCAGCACCCCCATATTGTCCCTTGGTAATATTGCGGCCTTTAGCCCGGACTGTGAGTTCTCCTCTGACCCAGACCTGTTTTTTGCCAATTTGTTGATCCAGGATCCTAAAATCCCAGTCCCAACCAAACACTTGGTTTAACATATTTATCACATACCCCACCTCTACATAACTTAAGATAACCCCTCCTGGTCCAGGCCTGGTTTTAATATACTCCTTTGGTGTTTTTTGAGTAATAAAACTAAGTTGAGCCTCTGACAAGTTAGCAGGTAAAGAGCTTTCTGTTTTACTTAACTGCTGGTCAACCATAATTTAACCCTTATGGCCTACAATTAAATTATTAAAAAAGAAGTTTGAGGTTTTAGTTTTTTTTACTCGTGATATATCTAATTTATAATTATCAATTGGGGCAGTCCATAAAGTGAATAATGCTCCAAAAATAGATTGTTTAAAAGCATTTTTGAAAATATACATAAGGTTTGCTCAGTTGAAGGGTAGGACCGAGAAAACTCTAGGTAGATATGTGATTAATTTGTCAGATCTCCTGTTATTTCTAGGTAGCTTGATAAATTACTTTATTAAGTTTTTCCTACCCTCAAACCTGAGCTTGAGGAGATTTTAGACCTTTTAGATAAGAACTGAACAAAGGTAGCGTAACAACTTTGTAAGAATATTAAGAATGATTTTGCCTATTAAGCAGCATCCCGCAGTAGTTCTGGATTTACAAACCAAATGCGGTCGATTAAATTACGGTCCACTGTTTGTCCCGGATGAGTATGTATTACTTCAGACCCCCGGGCGTTAATATCTTTATTAGAAGCTGTGAATGATTGTCTTGCTCTAACTCCTGCGCTTTTTAAGATATGAGGATAAAGTTTCCTTCCCAGTAAGGACATTTTCATATCCTGAAGTTCGTCAACTGCCGGTGACAATAAGTTTGCGCCTTGATTAAAAAGTTCCTGCTCCCGAATTAATAAAGCTTTTTCTTCCTCTGTTAATTCTATCTCTTTTTTTTGCGGGTAAGATAGCGATTCTTGTTCACTTAAATCCAACATCAATTGTCCGGCTTGGCGTGCTATTTCGGTTGCAGCAAAAGTAGTGGCAAAGCTGGTGGGGTATCCCTTAGCAATGGCCTTCAATTCACTTCTTTCCATTACCAGCCCCATTTTTGAAAACCAACGGGCTAATGTCCTTATATTAGCATCACTGGGAAGTTTTTCTCTCTCGCTCAACCGGCGTCTTTGAGAAGCAGCATCAGTAATTGTTGATAAAATTGAGACATTGGGTTGGATAAGAGGGTCCTGCATTAGTTGGCAAACAAGGGTATATAATCTGTTAAGACCCCTATACGGCCTTCCTTCTGCAATATCATCTTCAGTTCTTGTGGCTGTAATCCCTGGTCCGTCTATTGCGATGATACCAATAGAATTATTATCTATGCCCGGAAAATTTTTTGCGCCTTTTCTGGCAATATTTACTGCCCTCATAATGAGGTTTGTGACTTCATCCAGATGTTTTGGTAACCATTCGCCATACTTTAAAGGAGGAATAATGCCCAATTTTAATGCAGCTTTAATGCCGTCTGTCCACTGGATCCGGTATATCTCCAATTTCTCTGCCTTAACTTGCAGCGGTTTGTGCTTGAAGTCAATCTCAAACTCACCTGTTAATTGAGGTATGGTCCTCATGACCCATTGGTTTGCAGCATCAGTTTTTCCAACTGCGCAGGGGCCGATAGATAAAGCAATATTGGTTTTTCTGAGGGGATAAGTTAAAACCCGTCCGATAAATTCCTGTGAAAATCCTTCAAAATCAGGATGAGAAGCGTATCCACCGCCTACTTTCTCTAACCCATCCAAAATTTCTGCGTCTACTAACAGTCCCGTATAAAAATGAGGTAACATTTCTTGATTCATATTTTTATTCCCGGTAATTGTATTTCCACCATAGTTCCTTTACCTAAGGCTGATTTAATATGAATTGATCCTCTGTGCGCTTCAATGATGTTTTTACAAAGAAATAGCCCTAAGCCCATACCCGGGATGCTAGTATCCTTACTCTTATAGTATACATCGAAGATATTTGGTAAATCTTCTTTGGAGACAGCACATATTAA
>JAMCTD010000019.1 GCA_023380995.1 Patescibacteria group bacterium | reverse complement strand
TTTCCGGCCTTACTTGAGATTGATAAAGAAATGGAGCAAATTATTTTGAAAAATCCGACTGAACAAGAAATTTGGAAATACGCCAGATCCAAAGGTATGCTCACCATGAAAGATGATGCTATCATCAAAGCTTTTGATAGAGTTATTCCTTTTGAAGAATTTAATATGTTATAGTATAGGTGTTTATGAATCCCGTTAGAAATCACGAAGATTAAAATTATGATAAATAAAATTATTAGATTAAATAAAATAGAAGAGAGTGCACCAGAGCACGAAATCTTCTATTTCTAACGGGATGAATGATTTAGATACTTTGGTGGACTTGGTGGTAAAAGAGGGAGCTTCAGATTTGCACATTTCTGAAGAAAGAAACCCGTATTTAAGGGTTTCCGGAACTTTAGTGCCCCTGACTAAATACCCCAAATTCACCAAATCCTTGATGCAAAATATTTTGGAAGAAGTTCTTTCCAATTTGAAAAAGGATATTTTTAAAACATCTCAAAGCGTTGATTTTGCTTATGAACACAAAGGAGAAAGATTCAGAGCCCACGCTTTTTTGGACCAGCAAAAAATCTGCATGACCTTTCGCCATATTCCAAAGAAAATCCCCACCTTGGCTGAATTAGATATGCCGGAATATCTAGAGAATTTTGCGCGGCTCAAATCGGGATTTTTCTTAGTAGCCGGTCCGACTGGACATGGCAAGTCAACCACTCTAGCCTCGCTGATTGATATTATAAACGACGAAAGATTGGAAAACATTATTACCATTGAGGACCCAATTGAATATCAATTTACCCCCAAAAAATCTGTTATTCACCAAAGAGAGGTTGGCACTGACACGCCAAGTTTTGCCGCCGCTCTGCACGATTCTTTCAGGGCCGATATGAACGTTATTATGGTTGGTGAAATGAGAGATCCGGATACCATGTCAACAGCAGTTTCGGCAGCCGAAACCGGACACTTGGTTTTTTCCACTCTGCATACCAACAATGCTGCCCAGACAGTTGACCGCATCATTGACTCTTTTGACTCCAGCCAGCAAAACCAGATTCGCATCCAGTTGGCGGCTTCATTGTCAGGAATATTTTCTCAGCGTCTCATACCTAAAATTTCAGGAGGCCTTGTTCCCGCCTACGAACTGTTGGTAAACAATACTGCCGTTTCCAATCTTATTCGCGACAAGCGCACTCATGAAATAAATACGGTAATTGAAACCAGCTCACAGGATGGAATGATTGATTTTAACCGGTGTTTGGTTCAGAGAGTTAATGAAGGAAAAATTAGCGTTGAAAATGCCTATCTTTATTCTACAGACCCACGTTCACTGGAAAAAATGTTGTAAAATACCATGATTTTTTTATATCAAGCTATCAGTAAAACAGGGGAAAGAGAAGAAGGCAGCATAGATGCCTTTAGCATGGATACGGCGATTGTTTCTTTGCAAAAAAGAGGTCTGATAGTTTCCTCCATTAAACCCAAGGAGGAAAATAGCGATGACATACTGAGAAAGATTCCTTTTCTAAATAAGGTTTCCAATAAAGAGATAGTCATTCTGTCCAGGCAAATGGCCACCCTTTTTGAATCGCAGGTCTCTGCTTTGAGAATTTTTAAACTTGTTGGTACAGAGACCGAAAATCCCATTTTGAGGAAACATCTTCTCGGAATAGTAGATGATTTACAGGGCGGTGTCTCTATTTCATCTGCTCTTTCAAAACATCCGGATATCTTCTCAGATTTTTATGTCAACATGGTCAGGGCGGGAGAAGAATCTGGTCACATTGATCAATCCTTCTCATATCTGGCCGATTACATGGACCGGACATATGAAATCTTATCCAAAACTAAAAATGCTCTTATTTATCCGGCCTTCGTTATTTTTACTTTTATTTCAGTAATGGTCCTGATGTTTACCGTTATTGTGCCCAAGATTGGCGCTATTATTAAGGACTCCGGGCAAGAAGTGCCCTTCTATACCAAAATGGTGTTTGCGGTTAGCGACCTATTTGTAAACAACTGGATAATAATGCTAATCTTGTTAGTGGTTGGTATCGCTAGCTTAGTTTGGTATGCCAGAACCGAAGGAGGCAAAAGGCAAATTTCAAATGTGAGATTATACATTCCATATATAGGCGATTTGTATCGCAAGCTCTATCTTTCCCGTTTTTCGGATAACATGAGCACAATGATACTTTCCGGTATTCCCATGTTAAAGGCGATTGAGGTGACTTCTTCCGTTATAGACAATGAAATTTATAAAGAAGCCCTAGACCAGGCTCTGGTCAAAGTTAAAGCGGGGCAAGCTCTATCAGCGGCACTGGCAGATAGGGAAGAAATACCAAGCATTTTGACTCAAATGATAAAGGTGGGAGAGGAATCAGGAGAATTGGGTAATATACTGAAAACAATGTCTAAATTTTATCAAAGAGAAGTAGTGAACGCGGTAGATACCCTGGTCAGCATGATTGAGCCGGTAATGATAGTGGGATTGGGTGTCGGTGTTGGCATCCTATTGGCATCGGTTTTGATGCCAATATATAATATTGCATCAAGTGCAACATAAAAATATGAAAGGTCTTTTCAAATCTTCAAACGGATTTTCACTGATTGAGCTTCTTATTAGCATTACGATTATTGGTGTTTTGGCCACTATTGTCTTAAATAGTGTTTCGAATTCAAGAGCCAAAGCGTATGATTCCAAAATAAAACAACAACTAGACAGCTTCCGCATTGCCGCGGAAATGTATTTTACCAACCAATCTCCTAATAGCTATGGCCCGGCCGTTCCTGTATGCACTGCCGGTATTTTTAATAATGTTGACCCCGTAAATGGCAGTCCCGGTTTATATATTGATCCGGCAAATCTTCCAGATTTTACTCAAGTGGTCTGCGGCTCCACTGATTCTGAATATGCCGTCAAGGCCACTCTTTTCTCTGGCAGTGTTAAGAGATGCTAAT
>JAMCTD010000018.1:410-6373 GCA_023380995.1 Patescibacteria group bacterium | reverse complement strand
GAATTGATCCTCTGTGCGCTTCAATGATGTTTTTACAAAGAAATAGCCCTAAGCCCATACCCGGGATGCTAGTATCCTTACTCTTATAGTATACATCGAAGATATTTGGTAAATCTTCTTTGGAGATTCCTTTGCCTTGGTCAATTATTTGCAGAGTATAATTTTGAGATTTAACTAGTAGTCTGATAGTAATTTTGGTATGCAGAGGTGAGAATTTTACTGCGTTATCCAAAATATTAATGATGGCTTGTATCAGTTTATCGTGGTCTACAATAATCATATCTTTTTTCTTACCCAAAAGATCTTCAAAGACAACTTCCTGCTCAGGGTGGTTGAACTTAAAGTTCCCCACCGCTGTTTTAACAATTTTACGGAAAGAATATTCCTGAAAAGTGTAGTGCAATTTTCCTGACTTAATATGTGCTGTCTCCAAAAGTTCCTTAACTAAAGCGGATAAACAGTGGGTTTCATGATGAAGGGCTTTAATCCACCTTGCTTCTAAGCCTTTCTTTTTCCCAAGTTTGTTATACAGGAGTTGGGTATATCCATAAATAGTGGTGACTGGGGTGCGGAGTTCGTGCGCAGCCATCGAGATAAACAGATCCCTGTTTTGAAGCGCCTTTTGTGCTTCAGCATAAAGTTGGGCTTTCCTGATTGCCAAGGAAGCCATAGAGGCAAAGAGGTTTAGAATCTTCATTTTTTTGTCGTCAAAGTACTTCTCTTCATGTGATTGGATAGTCAGGACACCTACTGCCTGGTTAAGATAAGATAAAGGAATAAGCGCCCAGGATTGTATTTTAGTGGTTTTCAGTTCGGGATGGGCTTCCACCACCTGTTTCTTGCAAACAGTTAAAGGTTGATGGCTTTTATAAGTTTGGTAGATGAATCCTCTTTTGCGGGATTTAACAGCATAAAGGGTAGGTGATGAGGCATATACCCTCTTAAGCTCGTTTTTTTGTTTTAAGTGTATAGAAACAGAATCAGCCTGTACTAACCTCCTGGCTTCCTCAGCCACTATTTTATATGTTTTTTCAAAAGTTAGCGGCTCCAGAAATCTTAATCCGGCATTGTAGATTTCTTCAAGAGTTTGAGTCATTTGCTCTATTTGAGCAAATCTTACCAAATATTGAGATTATTGCAACTGGGTTTTTCTCCTCTTACATTTTTATTACATATTTTTTATAAAATCTTATAACTGAAGCTATAAGTTAATTTGGTGGCTGAAAGATTTTTGGGGATAGATTTTGATAACGTTATAGCAGATACAGCTCCTCATATGTTGCAAACATTGGAAGTTCAGTATCCCGGCAAATTTACTTCAAAGAGCTTTGAACCAAAAACACCTGATGAAGAGTTGGAACTGGAGTTTAGTCAAATCCGTGGAGCTTATCTTAGAAACACAGAGCATATATCCTCGTTGCCTTTATGTGAGGGGACACCGCTCGCTTTATCAATATTATGGAATTTTTTTGACCGTATTGATGTAATTAGCGCAAGATGGGAAAATCAAAGGCCCTTTTTAGATAAGCTTCTTAGAACCTCTGGTCTGTCAAGAAATATCTCTTCTGTGTTTTTAAGACCGAGGGGAGTGGATGATCAATCAACAGTCAAGGTAGATGTTTCCAGGATAGCAGGTATAAACTATGCAGCAGAAGATAATGGTATGGTAGCAGTAAATCTTGCAAAAGAAGGTATCAGAGTTGCTTTGATTGACAGGCCATGGAATAAATGGGTACCTAATACCACGCATGTTAGAAGATATGAAGAACTTGTGCATTTTGCTTTGGATCTTATTTTGTACAAAAGCCCAGAGGAACTTTTTTCAAGGCATTCTTTTGAACTGGGGAAGATAGGATATCTTTATACCATTCATAGGGTTACAGTTTCCCAGGCTGCAGAAATTATTATGGCTGATTCTGAAAAAATGCCTTCCCCCGCTTTAAGTTAAGCAGAATCCTTAAAAAAGTATGTTTTGCACAATTTCTACCTAAGAAGACTTCGTCTTTTGTTTGGAAAGTAGTATAATTTACTGTCATGGCAAATTTTAAGATTATTTCTAACTTTAAACCCACTGGTGATCAACCCCAAGCTATTGAGAAGCTTACTAAAGGTTTTAACCAGGGAATGGAACATCAGGTACTATTGGGTGTAACAGGATCTGGAAAGAGCGTAGCGGGCAAAACCCCTGTTCTTATTAAATCTGGAAAAATAATTAGAATGGAGGACATTGGAAAGCTAATAGATAAAATTTTTAACGATTTTAAAAATAAAATTAAATATATCAATGATTCTGAATTAATGTTTATTAAAGATTTACCCAAAAAATACCAATTTGAAACATATAGTTTTAATCCTTTAACAAGGACTTCTTCCTGGAAACCAGTTATTCAATTGAGCCGGCATCATTCACCAAATTTTCTTTACAAAGTCCGAACTACTTGTGGAAGAGAAATAATTGTCACGGGTGACCATAATTTCTTTGTTTTGAGAGGAGGGAAATTACAACTGCTTCAGACAACTGCTCTTCAGAGGACTGATTATATTCCTGTTCCTATAAAGTTAGATTCTCCGGGAAAAGTTCTTTTTGACTTTCAATTTATAGATTATTTACCAGATAAAAAATATTATGTGCATCTTCCTAATTTTAGATCAGGATGGAGTAAGCTTGAAAAGCAGGTCCGGTTTATACTCTCTTCTGCTAAAATTCATTGCTTACTGCAGGGAACTGAACGATTATCTTTAGTTCAATATAAGCAGCTTTTAAATATTAATCCTAAGTTTGGCGCGGATGCTTCTATTGGAACAAAAAGCAAAGATTACCAATTTCCTATGAGTCAGCGAATAACTCCTAGTTTCTTACGTTTTCTTGGCTATTATATAGCTGAAGGACATTCAACAGCTAAATATTTCGTGATTTCATCTGCTGATAAAGAAATAATTAGAGATTTCTCAGCTACTCTTAACGATTTGGGATTAAAAGATAAACACCGTCCTAAAACCTATGATTATCAAATATCTTCATCTTTTTGGACACAACTATTAATAGAATTATGTGGTAAGAGCTCCAAGTTAAAACACCTACCCAATTTTTGGATGCGGCTCTCAAATCCGCAGTTGGCATCTTTACTAAGTGCTTATTTTTCAGCTGATGGAGGCGTAAATGGTCAACAAGTTAGTTGTATAACTGCCAGTAATCAGCTTGCTTCGGAGATTATGTATGCTTTATTACGTTTTGGTATTATTGCCCGGGTAAGACATAGACAGATAAGACTGCCAAGTTCGGATAAAGTTGGAACTTATTGGGAAATAATTATTTCAGGACAGATGTTCTTAACAATATTTCTCCAAGAGGTAGGCTTCTGTTTAAAGGAAAAGCAAAATAAGTTAATAAGGATTATACAAGATCATTACAATACGAATGTAGACATTGTACCAACTGAAGGATGCTGGCTTAAAAAGATACGGACAAAGTTAAAGTTGTCTCAACACGATATCTCCCAGCCTTTACAAGCTACCCGTTCTTTAATTTCCCTAATTGAAGGTAATCAACGTAAACCTTCCCGAGAATTATTCCAAAAGATGATCAATTTACTGAAAGAAGAGGCTAACAAGCAACGTAATCTGTCTGTTTTGGAAATGATTAATGAAGGAGAGAACTTATTGGGTCTTTTTTGGAGTACAGTGAAATTAATTGGGAAAGTTGCTGGGGATAAATATGTTTATGATTTGGCAGTTGAAGATAATGAAACCTTTTTAGCTGGAATGGGAGGAGTGTTTGTGCATAATACTTTTACTATGGCCAATGTGATTCAAAATATACAAAAACCTACCCTGATTATTTCCCACAACAAAACCTTAGCCGGGCAACTGGCACAAGAATTTAAGTCCCTGTTTCCTAATAATGCTGTTGAATACTTTGTTTCTTACTATGATTATTACCAACCAGAGGCTTATATTCCTCAATCAGATACCTATATTGAAAAAGAAACAGAGATTAATGAAGAAATTGAAAAATTAAGGTTATCTGCTACAGCTTCTTTGATGTCCAGGAAAGATGTGGTGGTGGTAGCTTCTGTTTCTGCCATCTATAACTTAGGCTCACCTATAGAATACGGCCAGGCAATTTTGGAAATTAAGGCTGGAATGAAAACTACCCTGCAGCAGGCCATAAAAATATTAACCAAGATGTATTACTTAAGAAATGAGATAGATTTTTTCCGTGGTTCTTTTAGGGTAAAAGGGGATACTTTGGATATTTTTCCAAGCTACAAGGATGAAGCAATCAGGGTGGAGTTTTTGGGTGACAAGGTGGAGAAAGTTTCCAGCCTAAATCCTTTGACTGGAGATACAGTTCCTTTTTTGGAAACCCAAGTCCTTTATCCAGCCAAACATTATATTACTCCTGAGCAACGCTTACTTCCAGCTTTGGAGCAGATAGAGTGTGATCTTAATTTGAGGTTGAAACAGTTAAAATCCCAGGGGAAATTGCTTGAAGCCCAAAGGATAGAACAAAGAACCCGTTATGATTTGGAAATGATCCAGCAGTTTGGTTATTGTAATGGAATTGAGAATTATTCAAGGTATTTTGACGGCAGAAACCCAGGTGACCCTCCTTATTCCCTGCTTAACTACTTTCCCAAAGATTTCCTGCTTATTATTGATGAGTCTCACATCACTATCCCTCAAATTAGGGGGATGTACAACGGAGACAGGTCACGTAAGGAAACTTTGATTGATTTTGGTTTTAGGCTGCCTTCTGCTTTGGATAACAGGCCTCTTAAGTTTGAGGAATTTTTGCGGGCAATAAACCAGGTGATTTATACAACAGCAACACCCAATGATTATGAATTGTCTTTGGCTTCAAGAGAGGGAATAACAGAACAATTAGTAAGACCGACAGGTATTTTAGACCCTCAAATTTCTGTAAGACCCATTAAAGGGCAAATAGATGATCTGGTTTTGGAAATAAAAGCCAGGGTGCAAAAAGGCGAAAGAACTTTGGTTACAACTTTGACCAAAAGGACAGCAGAAGATTTGGCTGAGTTTTTAAAGGAAAAGGGGATTAAGGTGCATTATTTACATTCTGATGTGACAACTTTGGAAAGAGGCGATATTTTACAATCTTTAAGGTTGGGGGAATATGATGTGATTGTGGGGATTAATTTACTTAGGGAAGGATTGGATTTGCCGGAGGTTTCTTTGGTGGCTATTTTGGATGCTGATAAGGAAGGTTTTTTAAGGTCCAGGACTTCTTTAGTTCAAACAATGGGACGGGCTGCCAGGCATATTAATGGTTTTGTGATTATGTATGCTGATGAGGTTACAGATTCTATGAAAGCAGCAATTGATGAGGTGGACAGAAGAAGGAAATATCAGGAAGAATATAATAGGAAGCACCATATTACTCCCAGAAGTATTCAGAAAGCCTTAAGGGAGAGGTTAATTGAAAAAGTAGAAGAGCTTGAGGAAGCTTTAGGTAAAAAAGATTTGTCTATGCTAAAGATTCCAGTAAAAGAGCGGGAAAAGATGGTTAAGAACCTGGAAGCCCAAATGAAGGAAGCAGCAGAAGCTTTAGATTTTGAGGAAGCAGCCAGGCTTAGGGATCAGATAAAGGAGTTAAGTGTCTAGGTACAGTTACTTTTTAATAGTGAAATAATCATCTGATTCATCTTTGAAGGTCCGTCCTTGGCCATCAGTGCAGGTAATAGAGATTCTCATTTTATCTTCTGGAAGGTCAACGTAAATACGCGTTGGGTTCCACCACAACATTTTCCAGCTTGCATATGCTACCTCGTTGCTAATTTTATTGTAGCTATTACTGGAATCTTTAGCATAGACGTCACAGTTACCAGGAGAATTTGTGTCCCATTTTACTTCCATCCTTATCCCCCAAAAAAACTCCTTCTGCAAAAACCACTTTAGCGCCTACTCCTACCCCGAGCCCGTCTACCTTAAATGATTTA
>JAMCTD010000018.1:0-400 GCA_023380995.1 Patescibacteria group bacterium | reverse complement strand
TCCAAGTCTATTTCTCAATCTACCCCCTCACCTTTAGCAACAACTCAACCAACACCCGCCATTTGGGTAAGTAATTTTAATAAAAGGCGTACCATTTATTGAAGTAACCATTTTAGTGTTGCCAGTTCCTTTAACAGGGTTATAAACGGCGATTTTGATAGGAAATTTCTGCTGAACTCCTTTAGAATTTTGGATAATTCCGGTCCCGGTATATTCTTTTGAGTAAACTTCTGAGTTGACTTTAACACTAATTTCTTGGCTATTTCCTTTGGAAAGACTGCCATTAGTAGAGGACCACTCAATTCCAGAAACTGATTCGATAGGATTACCAACTAAAGTATAACTTTCATCACGGGAAGCCTGGATAGTAAATACTTTCATCGATCTGTCTGCCTCAATG
>JAMCTD010000017.1 GCA_023380995.1 Patescibacteria group bacterium | reverse complement strand
AGTAAACAGTATACTTCACCTTTTGATTTAATAATGGTTGCCCGGAAAAATAAGTACCATTTATTTTAAAAGATGTTTTGTCACCGGCAATAAGTTCAGTTTTAGGAGTAGTTACTTCAATAGAAAATTCTGGTTTTTTGAAAAATTCAACATCAAAAGATATGCTGTTTGATGAATATTCACCATTCCAATAACTTGTTCTGGTTACTCGATTGGGAATATTGATTACCAAGCTATAAGAGCCAACTTTTCCATCAGCTGGTATTTGGTATTGGCCGTTTATTGTTCCATCAGAAGATACAGAGTATGTTTTTTCAAAAATTGGCTGAGGATTAGAATTATAACCCTCATAGTAATAACCATTATAGATTTTAACTGCAGCATCTCCTTCAGGAACAGTATAACGCGCATCATCGTCATCTCTTAAAATTGCCTTAAAGTAAACGGTATCGCCTGGTTTGTAAAGTGGCCTGTCAGTAAATATAAAATATCTCGTCCGCCTAACTTTTTCTTGAAAAACACTATATGTATAGGAGGTATTTAAATATTTTAGGTTTATCGGAATAACTGCCCTGTCATCATTATGAGCAATAAGAGCAATATCAGCATCTTGCCTAAGTTTAGCTTTAGCAATCCCATTTGAATCAAAAGGCGACCTTTCCAGTTCTTTTCTGGTGTCTAGTAGGTTAAACGGAATCACAACACCTTCAGTAACACTTCTTTTTGTCCTAAAATCTTGACCCCAAAAGATAAATTCATTATCACCCTCTTTTGCTATTGCACCTATATTAGATCTGATAATAAAAGCATTAGTTTTCGTTGAACCAAGCTTTATATCTAAATACCAAATGCCTACTTCAGATAATGGTAAGGAAATTTTGTCACCTCGACTACTATTACCGGTATTAATATCCTTCTTTACTGTAGTTACATAGTGTATTTTACTTAAGTCAGGAGTTTGCTTCTTTTGTTTACCATCCTTGTCGTGGGTTAAATAATCAAGTAAAACATCATCATTTGCCTGATATACTGCTACTTCTGCTGTTCCAGATACATTATAGCCGCCAATCACCACAGCAGGTTCATCAGTAGAACTCAATTCTATAACTCCTCCACTGCTATAACCCTCACCACTACTGGAAATATAGATTTGAGGCACCCTAACGCTTGACCCCAGCACATCTGTTGATGGAATTGGCTGTTGTTTTTGTAATAATGTAGTAGCTTTTTTTTCTTGAGAATAACTAAAAGAAAGTACTCCCATTGCAACAATTAATAAAAGTATTGCTGCTAGAAATTTTTTAGAAAATATACTTCCAATTTTTGAGTAAATTTGCTTACCTTGATTTCTCATAAACTTCAGCCGTTTCTTAGTATTAATTAAATTCCACCTGTCTAGAAAAAGTATATATAATTTCTTTATCGTCAACAATAGATCGTTAGGTTTCAATCAATACTTTTGTCTTATAAATAGAGTTGCTCGTTATTAATTGCATCTAATTTTTTGCCTAAATAACAAACTGTTATGTGCGAATTTTAAATAAGTTGATTGAAACAGGGAATCTATTTGACAAACATTTTCTAATACGTCCTAAAAACTTTGTTGATATTTTTCAAGGAGAGTAATTCCAGTAAGCCGTATAGCCATACATTTAGTAGTCTACCGAGAAAAGTTGCCCGGTTCGGACGTTATTATAAGTGCTCTAGAGAAGATAGTTAAGGCGTTTGAGGATACAGTCCAGATTGATTTAATCAGACAAAGATGGGAAGAGATAAAAACACTAAGCAACCCCTCATTAAGCTACACTTAGCCCTGAATCCTAAATCTTTTATAAATAGCGTTTCTATCAAGTCCTAATATTTGATATGTATTCACCGGATTTAATTTATTTGACTTTGTGTACTTAATTTTCTTTTCTGTACTCAAGCTAAAATCTACTCTCTCAGGTATCCGATATTTTTTAGTAGTTTCATCTACGTTGAAGTAGACAGGTTTATAAAGTTTTGGGTAAGGCGTGGATATCATAAAATCACCAGCACCTGCACCCACAGGACGGCCTAAGATATAAATTGTTGGCTTTGGGTTTAGTTCTTTTAGTTGTTTACTTACTTCAATTCGATCGTACGGTACTTTCCGGTTTATAGTCAAAACAATCATGTCATACCCCGTATAACTTTTCTTAGATGATAGTTTAGTGTTTTTAAGGAACTGGACTATATCATCAGTTGGCGAATTGCCTTCCATGTCTACCATTTCCATTTGGGTGAGCAAAAGATTAATACCCCAAGGTCCGCCTTCAAGTTGTTTGCCTGCCATTACATCAGGTGAGGTAGTTTGATTGTTAGATTGCATCCAATACTTATTTTCCTCACTTAACTCATAAGCTCCAAGTAGCGCTACTGCACCAGTAAACATTTCAAATGCTCTTTTAAACACTCCATCTTTCAAACGCTCCTCGCTGAAGTGGTGGCTTAGCTTCTCGAATTCATCAAGAACTTTAATGGGACTATACCAAGAATCTTTTGATGGATCGTAATTTACCATATGCGTATTATAATGATCTAACTATGCAAACAGAATATCCAGGTAACTTAGATGATAATGGAACAGGAGCCTTTTTGATGTTACTTCGTGCTGCCACAACCTGTAAATATATTATTATGAACTTGGATGAGCTGAGTAACATGTGTGTGATGTGGAGAGATAAAAAGTTACTAAAAGAGTATCTGCTCGATGAAAATATACCCAATCATCAAAAAGATGAGAAGCTAAGAAAAATAAACCAATCCAGAAAGGCGGTATTAGAAAATATATATACCGATACAACAATCTTTGGGATGAGAAAAAATGCAAATTCTCCGATTGTCATAACAGATGGTATTCATAGAGCGATAGGTGTTCAACGTGCAGTTACTGAACAACCTGCAGTAAAAGAAAAAATATGTCTAAGACTTTTACTTTTTGAAGGAGAGGGTATAGCGAGTTTAGACGATTACAATCAATCTATCAACTTATCCGCATAAATCTGTTAAAGAGGTAAATCCCTTTAAACTAGCATAAAAATTCTTAATATGATTACGAGCCATATTATCTGCAAATGGATTATTATGTCCTTTTTCTCCTACAGCCCTTAGCAAAGAGATGTTCATAAGGTGCATCCTAGTTCTGCTGTTTTCTACAGGTAAACTTTTTTCAAATTTACAAGCATACTCTTTTTGCCATATAGGATTTTGCCAATTAAGCAACCAACAATAGGTCAAATGGTGTTCCAATGGAGATACTATGCCATTCCAGTCAATAAGTACTAACCTATTATCTTTTAATCTAATCACATTCCTTGGATTGAAATCTCCATTTGAAATTATCATTTTTTGATTTTTTCTCCCCAACTCCAAAAGAGAAAAGCATTGATCTTTGACTGACCCATCTATTAACCCCAGACTAATAGCTTTATTAAAAAAGTCCCAAAATCTTGCTTCAAACCCCTCGTAATCAAAGTTGCTACCTCCTGCAATCACTGACTCAACATCAATTAAAAATAAATCCTGCACTACGCCAACTAATTGATCTGTTAAGTTTATATCAGTGGTATTAAAGTCAAATGTTTCACCAGAATAAAAAGGGATCAGCAGATATACAAATTTATCATCCTTATAGGTTTCCAGGAGATGCGGAAGAATAAGATGACTAAATGTATTGTTAATTTTAGGAAGATATTCAGAAAAGGCCTGCACTTCAAAATCGGTTGGTAACAACCCTTTTAGAACGAACTGAATATTTGTACCATTTTCTATAAAGAAATACAGTTTATTGCTTACATTATCTGTTTTTTCTCTTAACAAATGTAAGTTTCTGGTTGTTTTAAGATGCTCTATTATGTCTTCAAATGTCATATTTTACTTCCGAGGGCAAAGAAATATGTTTTCCGCAAATATTCTTAACCACAAGATACTCCCTCTACCCTCAGAAAGCAGGAGAAACTTATAATAGATGGGCACTGGCTGCCGGGCTTGGATTCGAACCAAGATAGATAGATCCAGAGTCTATCGTACTACCGTTATACGACCCGGCAATGTATGTAAATTCTACGTTTTTTGGAAAAAGAAGGCAACTTTGGTTATTTTGGAAACCTGCTTAAGCCCCAGCCAGAAATTATAGTGGAAATTGAAAAAACTACTGCTAGCTCAATCGGGAAACCAGTCCGTGGTAATGTTTGTCCTGTCTGAACACCTTGGGTACGGCTGACTATCCTGCTGTAAGCTGATGCTGGAGTTGAGGTAGGAGCAACATTAGGACTAACTTGAGTTGCTTGCCCTAAGACAGAAGGAGACGGGCTTGTAACTACTACAGCTGGGGTAGCGCTTGCAGTAGCAATATTAACTTGAGCTTTATTTTTTGCAACATTTGAAGACAATCTTCCTGTTAATAAAAAATATCCTACTGCTACAGCTGCTAAAACTAAACCAATGGTAATCAATCTTAACCAACGAGGATCTTCCATCGGCGCAATTTTACCATAAAACTATGAGTTTTTTCAAGTTAGGGGTATCAATTAACTTAAGAAGGAAATTGCCTGTTCAACCCTATTGATAGCTTCATCTTCTCCTAAAATCTCAATACTCTCAAAAAGGGGCGGGGTAACCAGTTGGCCTGATACAGCCACTCTTATTAATTGAAAGAAGTCGCCTGTTTTAATTCCTAAATCTTCTGCTAAATTTCTGAAATTTTTTTCAAAAATTTCTGCCTGCCAAGGTTTCTCTATATTTTTCATTTTTTCTAAAACCTTTTCCAAAACTTCTTTTTGGTTTTGAATTTTTATCTTTTGAAACACAGCTGCATCATATTCAGGCTTTTCCCAAAGAAAATCAGTTAAAGGAATAAAATCAGAAAGCTTTTTAATCCTTTCTTTAATTAAAGGAACTACTTTTTCTATCTCATTTTCAGTTGGATGTTCTTTTTTTAATGCTCCATCAGATATGTACATTAAATACTCCCGGATTTGAGTTTTAAGATTTGAGTCTTGAGATTTCCTGATATATTCCCCATTCATCCACTCAAGCTTAGTAATATCAAACCTTGCCCCTTGAGACTTCACATCTACTTTAAAAGGTTGAAGCTCAAAAGCTTTCTCGAACTCTTTCAAAGAAAATATCTCCTGGCCCTCGGGGTGATTCCATACAATATTAGCCAAAAAATTTAAAACCGCTTCAGGCAAATAACCTTCTTTTTTATAAAAATCTACTGAGGCATGTCCCTTTCTTTTGGATAATTTCCCCGCCCCCTGGGGATCCAAAAGCAAAGGCAGGTGGGCATATTGAGGAATACTGCTTTCCCAACCTAAAAACTGATAAAGCAAAATGTGTTTTGGTGTGGAAGGCAACCACTCTGATCCTCGGAAGACATGAGTTATCTTCATTAAATAATCATCTACCACCACAGCCAAATGATACGTCGGAAAACCATCTGATTTTACCAACACCTGGTCGTCTATCTGATTTGAATCAAAAGTCACATCACCCACCACCACATCATGCACTACGATCCTTTGATCCTTAGGCACATTCAAACGGATTACATAAGGAATATTTGAAGATCAATTTTTTTCTCCTTCCTCTTTGGCTAAATTTAAACATTTTTTATCATACATCGGAGGTTGTTTTTTCTTCTGCTGCTCTGTTCTTAATTGTTCCAACCTTTCCTTCGTGCAAAAACAATAGTAAGCATTTTTCTGCTCAATTAACTGCTTGGCATATTTTTGATAAATATCCAATCGTTCTGATTGCCTATAGGGGCCAAAGTCTCCTCCTTTAACCGGATCTTCATCTGCCTCAAGTCCAAACCAGGCTAAAGATTCAAAAATAACTTTTTCTGCATCAGCAATAAACCTGTTTCTGTCAGTATCTTCAATTCTGACAATAAATTTGCCCTGGTATTTACGGGCAAATACAAAATCAAACATTGCCTGATAAATAGTACCTATGTGCGGATAACCTGTCGGCGATGGCGCAATCCTTGTCCTTACTTCCATACGGTTCATTATATCTCTCATTTCTGTATAATAATAGTATGCCGGTCGTAAAAATATGACTCTTACTCAAGCTGCCACTTTGGTCAAACGTCTTGTTATTTTTTCCGCAGTTACACTATTTTTGGGACTGGGCAGCTTTATTGGTTATAAAATCTGGTATGCATATTATCTTGCGCATTTACCTCCTGTTGAAGAAAAACCTGATATCAGATTCGGCTTGCTTCCGCCTGTGGATTTCCCCAAAAGTAATGTCACATCTTCAAATTTTTCCTATTCTTTAGACACAGTAACAGGAGGTAAATGCGCAAGATAATATGC
>JAMCTD010000016.1:3503-3982 GCA_023380995.1 Patescibacteria group bacterium | reverse complement strand
CTTCCGCAATGGTTAAACTGCCGGCCATTATGGAGGAGCTGCGAAGAAGAAAGGGTATCACGGAAACACGGGTGGCTTTTGGTGGAATAGATTCACAAATCAAAAGCGCTGATTACTGGGTAACTTATGCCGCAGAAGCGCTCGCATATCAGCGGGCTCAAAAATATTCTTCAAAGAATGAGTTAAGAAGTAGTCTAGAAGTATTAAAAAATAAAATACTCAAGGCTAAAGGGGAAGTTGGAAAGGCACTAAATTATGCGCAGTAGAAGCAAAAATACTATTGTTACAGTCGGTTTAATTTTGCTGTTAGTAGTTGTGTCGCTCACGATTTTCAAATATGCGGCTAAAAAAGATCCCTCTTTGGCAGATCCCCAAGCAAAAAGTATAGTCAGTCAAAAAGCAGCGCAGCCAACAACCCCCCCGTATAATCCTCCTAAAGAGATTAAATATGACTCCTTTCGCCGCTCTTTTGAGCTCAT
>JAMCTD010000016.1:0-3493 GCA_023380995.1 Patescibacteria group bacterium | reverse complement strand
GATTTTTTACTTTTATTATTTGTTTCCAGTTCTGCCTCAATAATCCAATACTCTTCAGACTTAAATGCGGTTACCTCTTTTTCCCTCTCAACTATCAGCGCAGCCAACAACCCCCCCGTATAATCCTCCTAAAGAGATTAAATATGACTCCTCAACCGACTTAAAAAAAGAACTGGAGGCAATAAACCCGGAAATTTCCGATAATGACTTTACTCCTTAATCAACTTCTTGACATCTTCTGTACAATATCCGAGAGTAGAAAGAGTGTTTGAAGAATATGAATAACCTTGTTATAGTGGAAAGTCCAACCAAGGCCCGCACGCTGCAGAGGTTTTTGGGTGATAAATATCAAATTGAGGCTTCAATGGGGCATGTCCGTGATTTGCCTAAAAGCGAGTTAGGTGTAGATGTAGACAAAGATTTTGAGCCTCGATATATTATTCCAAGAGATAAGAAAAAAAGGGTGAATGAGCTCAAAAGAGCGGCGAAAGGAGCGAAAATCCTTTGGTTGGCAACGGATCCGGATCGCGAAGGTGAGGCAATTGCCTGGCATTTAGCGGGGGTACTGGGTGATTCTAAATCCACTAGGCGAGTGGTTTTTCATGAGATTACTGAAAGCGCTATTAAAGAAGCTTTTGAAAGTCCCAAAAGAATAGATATTAAATTGGTGGATGCCCAACAGGCAAGAAGGATCCTGGATAGGTTGGTAGGTTATAAACTTTCCCCGCTGTTATGGGAGAAGATAAAAAAAGGGTTGTCTGCCGGGCGGGTCCAATCGGTGGCGCTGCGGCTGATAGTTGAGAGGGAAAAAGAGGTAACCGCATTTAAGTCTGAAGAGTATTGGATTATTGAGGCAGAACTGGAAACAAATAATAAAAGTAAAAAATCTAAATTCACTGCCACAGTTATCGAACAAAACGGCAAAAAGCTGGAAATAAAAAACAAGGAAGAATCAGATGGACATGTTAAAAATTTGGAAAAGGCAGAATATCTGGTTTCCAAAGTCAGCCAAAGAGAAGTCCACCGTTATCCTTATCCTCCTTTTACCACTTCAACACTGCAACAGGCAGCAGTAAACAGATTGGGTATGTCGGCAAAAAAGACCATGATGCTCTCACAAGCCTTGTATGAACATGGGTTCATAACTTACATGAGAACAGATTCGGTTAATTTGTCTGTACAGGCAATCGGGGCAGTCAGAAGCTATATTCACAGCTCAATTGGTAAAGCCTATTTGCCAAACATCCCCAGAATTTTCAAATCCAAATCAAAAAATGCCCAGGAGGCTCATGAAGCGATTAGACCCACTAATGTAAATCTACACTCATCTGGCATCGGAAAACAAGGCGGTTTGAATAAAGATCACGCAAGATTATATGATTTAATCTGGAAGAGATTTGTGGCTTGCCAAATGAATGAAGCAGTCATGGATCAGACGACGGTGGATGTGACTGCTAATAATTATCTTCTCCGTGCGACTGGTAGCGTAGTGAAATTTGACGGGTGGTTAGCTCTTTATGGCAAAGATACAGAAGATGGGGATGAGGCAAAACAAGCACTGCCGAAAATGTCGGAAAATCAGGATCTACATCTTGTTCAGCTTCTACCAAGTCAACATTTCACAGAACCTCCCCCAAGATATACAGAAGCTTCCCTGATCAAGAAATTAGAGGAACTAGGTATTGGTCGTCCTTCAACCTATGCGCCTATTTTATCGACCATACAAGAGCGATTTTATGTAGAAAAAATAGAGAGAAAGTTTATCCCGACTGCTTTGGGAATGACCGTAACGGATTTCTTGATAGACTATTTTCCGGATATTGTTGATTATGCTTTTACCGCCAGGATGGAAGATGAACTGGATGAAATAGCAAGGGGTGAGCGTGAGTGGAAACCAACGATTAGGACTTTTTACGCACCATTTGAAAAAAAACTTGAGGCGACCAAAGAGTCCGCCCAAAAAGTTAAGATGGAAGTGCAATTTGCCGGAAAAAAATGTCCGGAGTGCGGCAAAGAATTGATTATTAGAATAGGTAAATTTGGAAAATTCCTGGCATGTTCTGGTTTTCCTGAATGTAAACACACTGAATCCTTAGAAGAGAAAGTTGATGTTAAATGTCCATTGGACGCTGGAGATATTGTCATAAGGCACACCCGCCGCGGCAAAACTTTTTACGGCTGTAAAAATTGGCCCGGTTGCAAATTTGCTAGCTGGACAAAGCCTAAGCCTTCTGCTCCTGAGGGTGAACAGAAAAAAGCGACAGCATAATTATTCTTCGACGCACTCTTAGGTGGAAGATTGTAATCTATATGTGAAGCTTTCAACAATATGCTATAATCTGCAGCTATGGATAAACGGAATTGGACCAGAACGGTGTCCTGATGCAGGGTTAGCGTCAGAAAAGTTTGATACATTATTGGGAGATCCTTCTGGGATCACAAGAGAAGAAGTAAAAAGCGGGTATATTGCAGTTATTCGGTGGGATTTAGCTCATGGTTATATACGGACAACATGGGAGCGATGGCCAAGGCATGCGGCGAGGTGTATAGCCTTGGGTTTTGATCCTCATACAGGTGAAGATCTACTAGATCCGGATGAATATATTCAAAGTAGGTATAAAGGTGATGGGGACCCTTTATATTTTAATCAGTTTGTAAGATCTTATTATGGAGAATATAGAGATAATCCTGTTTTAAGACCCTTAAATCCTTAGAGCCAATATTCTGAAGTTTTATTTTATTCGTTGACAGAAAAGGCTAATTTTAGTATGATAATGAGGGCCTCAAAATACCTCAGTTTGTACAAGTAGAGTTCCCCAAGTAAAGTGTTATGAAATATATATTTGTAAGTGGTGGTGTTATTAGTGGTTTAGGTAAAGGAATTGCTACATCCTCGATTGCGCTACTTTTAAAATCCGCAGGCTACAAAGTTACTCCAATAAAAATGGATCCATATTTGAATGTTGATGCCGGGACCATGAACCCGATCGAACATGGTGAGGTGTTTGTTTTGGATGACGGCACGGAAACAGATCAGGATTTAGGTCACTATGAGAGGTTTTTAGGAGAATCGCTGGACAAAAATAGTATTGCTACTCAAGGATCAATATATTTATCAGTAATTTCTCGGGAGCGTAATTTGGAATACGACGGAGAATGTGTTGATGTTGTGACATATGTAACAGAGGAAATCATCAAGAGGGTTAAAGAAGCAGGGAGAGCAAGTAATGCCGATGTAGTGGTTATTGAGATTGGCGGAACGACCGGGGAATATCAAAATATCCTGTTTTTAGAAGCGAACAGGTTGATGAAATTAAAAAATCCGGAAGATGTTATTCATGCTCACATTACATATTTACCAATTCCCGCTTCCATTGGGGAGATGAAAAGCAAACCTGCCCAAATGTCTGTGCGGGATTTAAATGCTGTTGGAATTCAACCGGACATACTTCTGGCAAGAAGCGAGAAACCGCTGGATCAAACAAGAATTAAA
>JAMCTD010000015.1 GCA_023380995.1 Patescibacteria group bacterium | reverse complement strand
TCTGTGGGTCAAAATAGTATTGTGTTCCTGGTTGATCTGTCAGTCTTCCTGCTTGTCCAACAAAACCACCAGCCCCTTGCTGGAATTGGCCGGCATACCTTTGTCCTTGGCTAAATCCTCCCCCAACTGCCTGACCGATTAATTGTCCGGTCTGAGACAAGGTACCAATGCTTCTGTCGATTATATCCGGGATGGATGGTAATGCCAGAAGCGCTCCAAAAGCCAACAAAAGATTAATAAAACCTAGATCAAAACCTCCCAGCAGAGGAAAGGTGGCATTGCTTACAACTGTAGTCCCTCCTGCCGCCTGAGCAGTAGGCACAAAAGTATTGATTTCTGTTTGATTTAATTGGGAAACGATAAACGGGCAGGCAGGTTTAATTATTTCTCAACTGCCCACAATAAACGCTACAAAATAAAG
The DNA here is from genome assembly GCA_023380995.1 of Patescibacteria group bacterium. The sequence continues at coordinate 5,190 of JAMCTD010000015.1, read as the reverse complement.
CACAGCCAAAACTGCCGGAAAGGCCAGTACGTTTGCTAACATATTGAGAATCCAACCGGTAGCTAATCTTTGTCTGCCCGGTAATGCTGCTGCCAGCAGTTGAAATGGAGCAGTAATAGTTAAGAAAACAATAGTCAAATAACTATTAATTAAACGGAGCAGGAGTTTGAACATTGCATAAATCAAAGCCGCCATTGCGACAAATGCCAAAGCGAATCCTGCTATCTGTACGGGAAACGCTTGGGTGACTGCTACTGATATTGCGCCTATTACTATTTGTCCTATTCCCCCAAACAAACCTCCAAAAGGAAGGGCAAATTGAGTAGCTATAAGGGTGGTGAGCGATCTTAAAACTCTTTGTGGGTCAGTATTAAGAATATCAAGAGGACCAATAGTTGGATCTGCAAGATCGTCCCAGACTGAATTTATAGCACTAATTACATCCGGTACACGCATTACTCGGGTTAGAGGTGAAAAAATACTTAAAACATTTTTATTTTTTATATCCTCTAACAGATTTTGCGGTGGGTTGAGCGGTGGATTGTGGGCAGTTGAGAAATAATAACCAACGATGTTAGTTCCTATAAATGCTGTATCAGCAACCAATCCTGCGAAAAAATAGGAAAAAGTAATCATGATTAGACCAACAACCAGACCAGGTAATGCTGCCTGAGCAGTGATAACTGTTTGGGGATTAATTCTATTCCGAAACATTACCATCAGACCTATGATGAGGAATATGATAATCATTAAAACATAAGCTATATTTCTTGATGCTTGCCAGAGACTAAGTATGGGATGCAATACGTCTTGTCCGGATCCAACTACCTGGGCATGAGCTTCTTTAACAAGTCCTAAATCCTTTCCCATAGATGCTAGATAATCAGCAGTTCTGACAGGTGGATTTTGATACAACGCCCCGATTACTCCTGTTACAGCCCCTAGAGTACCTCCTGATAGGTTAACTTGGGATAAAACCGGTACACCTTGTATCATCCCTTGGGCATTTTTGGTAACTTGATAAGTTAAACAAGGTTGTCCAATTACAGATTGCCCAACAGCCAAACAGGAAAAAGTATGGAATATATTATTTACCAAAAGATCCGTATAAAGGGGAGAGGTTGGGGAAACGGTAGCCGGTAATTGAGAACTCGTAGTTCGTAGTTCGTAGTTCGTAGCAGCAGAAGGACTCGCAACAGGCCCGTTTGATGATATAGCCAGAGCGGAAAGAGGGATCACGAATAAACTAATAACTAATAACGAAAAACTAATAACTAATTTTCGGACAGTCATACTCTAACAGTAAAACAAATCAACCTTATTTTGCAACTATCCTTAAGGATTCAGGGTTTTTATATTAAATTTTGTCACGTCTATTCCTGTAAATCCGGCAATTAGCTGTAAAATCAGCCAGGCAACAGCCATAAAAACAATGCCTAGGAGCGCCCAAGTGAATGTTTGGCGGGCAGCTTGGAGAGCTTTGGGTTCGCCACCGGAAGTAAGGAATTTGAATCCTGCCCAAACTAGCATCACCAGCAATGCGATAAATCCAAGGCCTACAATAACAGAAATAATATTACCAACAACCTGTTCGATTTCATTTAAGCCCGCAGGCGGAGGTCCCATATTTCCAGATTAGCATTAATATCTTTGAAGATCAATTATAGAAATAAGGGTAGTTGAGTTATATCCCTGTTGCGGCGGTGTTAGGAGTAGGTACGGCTAGATTAAAAATATTTATGTTAGTGAATTGTCCCGCAAATTTTGCTAAAGCAAACGCTACTGCCAAAACAGCTAATCCGATTAGAGCATTAATGATTCTGCCTCGGGCTTTGGCAACAGATTCCTTATCTCCGCCTGAACTAATCCATTCAAATGCTCCCCATATTAACATTACCAATACTAATATGACAGCTATTGCAAAAGCTACAGTAATAATGTTACCAATAGCATTACCTAGTGTGGTGAACCCTTGTGAAGGTGTCGCAATAATTATGTTTGTTGGAGATGCATCTACTGCTAATACCTGTACAGGTGCGAAAAAGGAGGTTATCGCGGAACCTAAGAATCCTAAGGATATTAATTTTTTCATGTTTGTAATTTAACTATATCCATATCGTTAAACACTTGTCAACCCCTCAATTGCATTCGGGGTTGACCCTGAGCGAACTTGTGGTGAGCGTAGTCGAACCAGTCGAATGGGTCAAGTGTGTGAAATATTATTTCATTTTTGGAGCGGATAAAGTGCGTTGAGCGGCATTTTGACCTTCAAAGAATTTAAAGCCGGTAAATTGTCCCAAAACTGCGATGATGGCAAAAGCAATAGCAAATAAGAGTATGCCGATAATGGCATTGATAATCCTTTTTTGGGCAGAAGATATCTTCTCCTTATCTCCTCCTGAAGTTAACCACTCAAATGCTCCCCAAAGAAGCATAAAAATCAACACTATTGCCGCCAGCGAGTAAATTAAAATTATTGCATTAGACAAAAAATTACTGATAGCACCAGCCCCTGTTGGGTCCTTTTGCAAAAAGCCTGCTAAGGGAGCAGGAGCTTGAATTTTGCCAAAACTTTTACCAAATTGAGATTCTTTGCACTGATAAGTAGGTTTACCCACGTTATCATTCTGAATAAATTGACAAGCAAATAACCCATCATCAATACACGCTCCGCTTGTCTTGTTACAGCAAGTATCTCCTGGGGTACATGGGTCTCCAGGCCTGACTTCTTTAGCAAAAGCATCAATACTACCAAAAAAGGCTACTATTATTACTAAGATAATTATTCTTTTGATCATTAAAACATATTAGCATATTAATGGTATAATTTTATAGTTAATCTAAACTATGGCTGAGCGTAACAATATATCTGAAAGAGGAATTCCGAGAAGAAAGTTTTTAAAAGAAACTGGATTAACAGCAGCTTCTTCCATAATAGCGGCTGCTGGTATGGGTTTAAAGCCTGTTTCTGCAGAAACACCTACACCTACTCCTAACCCTCTTGATGTTGAGATAGAAAAAGCAAGAGAAGAATTAGCACAAATGCAGAGAGATAAACCTAAAAGAGAGAGATTAGAAGGTCTTAGGGCTCAGATTCAAGCAGAATTAAATCCCCAAAAGACACCAACTCCTGATTCCAGAGATCCACAAATAGCAGCATTACAAAAACAACTTACGGATACCCAAAGCAGACTGGCGGACAATCAAAAGCAGTTTGAGGATTTTAGAAGGACTTTGAGTTCTGACCCTACTGTGAAGGTTTTTACTGACGAACAATTAAAGAAGTATATTGACTCAGGGGTGGAAACAAAATTAAAAGCCAAGGAAGCAGAAGAAGCAGCTCAAAAAGCAGCAGATGCTGCTCAAAGAGCAAAAAACTTTCAGGAAAGTGCTGCAGATAGAGAAGAAGCTCAACGAATAAAAGCAGTAGCCGCAGAAGATTCCAAAAGAGAAATTGATACAGCTAAAGTTCAAGCAGCAGCTATGAAAGGTAAGGTAGAGTTACCTGTGGTGGGAGAAGTCCCTGACAAGGTAGCTATAGGAGGTGCTGCTGTTGCTGGAGGATTATTAGGTAGATGGTTGCGCCCTATCAAATGGGGAAGAGGCGCTATTGGTTTCATAAGAAATATTCGTGGAGGCGGTGGTACTGATGGAGGAGGCGGAGTCGCTCCTGGGGGTGGAACACCTCCTGCTCCTGCTGGTGAAGCTGTTCAACAAGACGGTCAACAGGACGAACCGGGTACAATAGACGCAGAGTTTACTGTACTTCCTCCTGATGAAGAAGCTGGTGGGGCAGCTGGAGAAGGTATAGTCGCTCCCGGGCCTTAAGGTTGGAATAATTAAAACCAGTAATACCAAATAAAGATAATAAAAATTGCAAAATCAAAAATGCGAATATTAGTATTATAAACCTATTGTTACACAATTAATCAGTGACCCACTGCCATCCTTAAGTTCTTAATTTGCTTTTTATCCTATAATCTAGTAAAATCTGCCTGGAATTAGTTATTTAAACTTATGTCAGATAAAGAAAAGCTAAATGATATCCCGGGTCAGCCTGGAAGCATTCAAAATACCCGTTTAATAATTGATGCTTTAATGCGTCATACCTCATTTTCCAGTACAGATGCAGGAGAACTTCTTTCCGGCTTAGATAGATTAGAAGCGGAAACAGAAGCAGAAAAAGTATTAAAAGCTCCTCAAGTTCAAGATGCCCGCAGAGTAGTATCTTCTATGTTTGAAAAAGGCTTTATTCCAAAAGAATCAGTTGATAGATTTTTTACTGTTTTAAAAGATCCTGCAACAGCAGAGGTATTAAAAAGAGAAGTCCTTCCTGTAACTAGTCAAAATTCTCAAGTTACCCAAAAAGGGATAGGTAGAAGAAGGTTTTTGGTGGGAGCAGGAGCAGTACTAGCAGGAATTGGGTTTATTTCTATTTCTATTGAGGCAGCTAATCGTAAAGAGGCTGCACGTCAGGAAGATATCCGTCAGGAAGTTGCCCGTCAAGAGGCTGCACGTCAGGAAGCTGCTCGTAAAGAAGCTGCTCGTGCAGCAGAGGCTTTACGTCAAGCAGAAGCTGCTCGTAAAGCAGAAATTGAAAGAGCTGCAATACTTTTTGGAGAGGATTTTTTAGGCGAGCAGGCTATTCATAAATTGGAAGATAAATTTCGTGCTAGTCGCATTGGAGATGTTAGATTTGAGATTCCCATCATCCCATTTCATTTAAATCAGGCTCAGTTAGAAGCTGCCAAAAAAGATGAACAAAAAGGTAAAGCCAGGATGGTAGTTTTAAGACCGGAATTTATGACACTACGTGGAGTAAGATATCCAATTACATTTCAAAATTTGTATACCATATATGGTGATAACCCCAATATTCCCTTTGCAGACTGGCATCACGATGCACCCTTTGCTCAAAAAGGCATAACTGCAAAATTTGCTCTTCCAACCAAAGAAGTTGTACCGGGGTCTTTAGGTAAAAATTGGAATGATCAAGAAAGGTTAATAGAACCGGGTGAATCAAGGCGGGAAGTTGTTGAAGTTTTATGGGATATCCTTCTTTACTACGGCGCAACAGGTAAAAGGCTTTTAGGGAGTCATTTGGATTGGACAAAAACGAATACGGGCGATGGCACCTTTGTCTGTCTCGGTAGGTTTACTTCAGAGAACTACACAGTATTGGGCCGTAAA
>JAMCTD010000014.1 GCA_023380995.1 Patescibacteria group bacterium | reverse complement strand
TGTATTAGGATCCATAATCACAACTGAACCGGCTTTAGCCCCATATTTCTCTACTCCTGACTTAAGACTCTTTTCAGCAATAAATTGAACAGAACGGTCCACATTCAATACTAAATCATTTCCATTAATGGCCTCATTGGTCAAAAAATTACCTATCAATATCGGCAACCCTAAAGCATCTTTTTCATGCCTGGTTATCCCTGTCGTGCCTTTGAGCTCTCCGTCATAATAACCCTCTAGTCCAAAATAGCCTTTATTTCCCCCCTTAGAATCTTCTCCTAAGAAACCCAAAAAATGGGCTGAAGATGAACCTTCCGGATAAAAACGGGTACTGGCTGTTTCAAAACCCACTCCTTGCAAATTCAACCCTTCAATCTGTTTTTTTTGTTCAATGGAAACGTTTTTTTTGAGCAAAACCCAATAAAGATCTTGTGATAATTTATTAACTATATTTTTTGCCAGATCATCAATTTTTTCCTGATCATCAGATAATATTTTTGCCAATAAATATGATGTTTTTATTTTCTCTCCTGAAGCTATAGCTTTAGGTAAACCATATAGGGAAAAAACTGGATTTGAAGAGGTTAAAATGGAGTCGAGAAATATGGGGCTAAAGCCGGTTCAGTTGTGATTATGGATCCTAATACAGGAGGGGTTTTAGCGCTGGCTTCCCTACCAAACTATGATCCTTTAAAGTATTTTGATTATCCAAAAGAGTTCTACAGAAATCCTGCCGTTGCAGATCAATATGAACCTGGATCGACATTTAAAGTTTTGGTAATGGCAGCTGCGCTCAATGAAGATTCAGTCAAACCAGATACCCGGTGTGATATATGTTCCGGACCAATTTCTCTGGCTGGTTTTAGTATCAGGACTTGGGATAACAAATATTTCCCCGATACCAGCATGAAAGATGTGATTGTACACTCAGATAATACGGGAATGGTTTTTACGGCTCGGAAATTAGGTATAGATAAATTCTATTCATATATTGAGGATTTTGGATTTGGACAAACTACAGATGTTGATTTACAGGATGAAGCCTCTCCTCAAATACGGGCAAAAAAGGATTGGAGGGAGATAGATTTGGCAACTGCCTCATTTGGCCAGGGTATTGCCGTGACACCTATTCAAATGGTGCGGGCTGTAGCTGCTATTGCTAATGGGGGAAACTTAATGGAGCCCCATATGGTAAGGGAAATTAGAAGCGAGAAAGGTACTTACGAAATAAAACCAAAAGTTGTAAGGCAAGTGCTAAAAAGTACTGCTGCAAAAGAGATTTCTGAAATGATGGTAGCGGCTGTGGAGGAAGGTGAGGCAAAAGTTTTTAAGCTTAAGGGTTTTAAAATTGCCGGTAAAACAGGTACAGCTCAAATTCCGGTTGCAGGCCACTATGATGCAAATAAAACAATTGCATCATTGTAGGTTTTGCCCCCGGCTGATAATCCCAAATTTGTAATGTTGGTTAGATATGATGAACCATCAGCCTCTATTTTTGGAGCGGAAACAGCAGCCCCTACCTTTTTTGAGATAGCAAAGCAATTACTTCTTTATTACAAAATTGCCCCAACAGAATGATAATAGAGTATAATTTCAGAAAGTGAATATAGTAAGAAAAATTTTATCCCAACGGATAATTAACATTTTTTATCATCTCCCCCAAGCTATTTTGGCCAATATTGTGTATGGTTTCCCTACCAGGGGACTTAAGGTTATTGGAGTAACAGGAACCGATGGAAAAACTACCACGGTTAACATGATCTATCGGATCTTAAAAGATGCCGGTAAAAAAGTTTCTATGGTTTCAACTATAAATGCAGTTGTTGCCGGAAAAACTTATGATACTGGTTTTCATATTACTTCACCCGGCCGGTTTTTGATCCAAAAATTTGCCAAGTTTGCTAAAGAGCATAGTGATGAATATTTGGTTTTAGAAGTTACTTCACATGCTTTAGACCAACATAGGTTTTGGGGGATTAAATTTGATGTTGGGGTAATTACCAATATTACTCACGAACATTTGGATTATCATAAAACTTTTGAAAATTATTTTTATACAAAAAGTAAGCTTGTAAAAAATGTTAATTTTGCCATTGTAAATCAAAATGTTAAACAAAAAATTCAACGGTCATTAGGAAAATTATCTAAAGATAGATTGGTTACTTTTGGAACAGATTTAGGGGATTTTAATCAGAAACAAATCAAGTTGAAATTAAAAGTGCCCGGAGATTACAATATCGAAAATGCTTTAGCCTCTTTGGCTGTAGCTTTTGTTTTAGGAATTGATAAAAAAACTGCTCAGGATGCTCTGGAAAAATTTGCAGGTATACCAGGCAGGATGGAGGAAATCCAAAATGACAAGGGCATAAAAATTATTATTGATTTTGCCCATACTCCCAACGGTTTAAAGCAGGCTTTAAATACCTTGCGTTCTCAAGCTTCCCGCAAGCTGATTTCTTTGATTGGTTGTGAGGGGTTGCGTGACGTGAGCAAAAGATCGGCAATGGGTGAAATTGCCAGAAATTTTTCTGATTACGTAGTTGTTACTGCAGTGGATCCCCGAGGTCAACTCGATACCATTAACAAACAAATTATTGATGGTCTGAAAAAAGGTGGAGGAAAAGAGGGAATAAATTATTTTGTAGTAAAAGATAGGCAGGAAGCTATAAATTTTGCCATAAACAGTTTGGCAAAAAAGGGAGACACGGTAAGTATTTTTGGCAAAGGGCATGAAACCTCTATAAATTTAGATGGTAAAAAAGAAATCCCCTGGTCTGATAAAGATGCTGTTGGAAGGAGTTTAGAAAATAACCCGTTAAACGACGGGTAACCGCAGAGGGTTTATGGACAGTAAG
>JAMCTD010000013.1 GCA_023380995.1 Patescibacteria group bacterium | reverse complement strand
CCTAAAGAATTACAGTTATTTCTGGACTCGATTCGTTCGAGTGATATGGTTGTTGGGTCAAGATACCGTATCGGAAGTAAAATAATAAAATGGCCGCTTTTCCGTCTTGTTCAGAGTAAAATTATTAATTTGTTTTTGAAGATATGGCTGGGATTAGATCTTACTGACTACACTAACGGATATAGGGCGTACTCCAGAAAAGCGGCCATTTTATTATTTTACTTCCGATACGGTATCTTGACCCAACAACCATATCACTCGAACGAATCGAGTCCAGAAATAACTGTAATTCTTTAGGGTCGTGCGTCAGGTCAGCATCCATTTCCACAACAACATGTGTATCTTTATTTCTTAAGGCAAGTTTCATCCCCTCAATTACGGCGCTTCCCCTCCCCTGTTTTTTAAATCTGGAAACTACTTTGAATTTTTTGCTTATTTTGGAAATAATCTTTCTCGATTTAGCATTCTCTGCTTTATCCGAGTCATCAACTACAACAACATTGATTAACGGATACATTTCTGCGATTTTTGAAACAAGGGTTTTAAGATTCTTTGATTCGTTAAAAGCCGGAATTACTACTGAGACATAATCAAACTTTTTCTTTTTTTTCATTTTTCTTACCTTTTGGTCTTAAAAAAATTTTAAGAATGGTATTAATATCTTTATCGGTCATGTCGGGATTATTACCGAAATATAACCCGTTTTTATGTATCAATTCCGCATTCGGAGTTTTTATTTTATTTTTTGCAACATATCTTTTAAAAAATGGCTGTTGTACCATATTCCCGCCAACTACCGGTCGGATTTCTATAACTCCATCGCACTGCTTAACCAAATCATTTCTAATCTTTGTATCGCGGCAGACAACAGGAACTGCAAAGTTTGAAAGGAAATCGATATGTTCTGAATTAACCGGATAATATCTATCAGTTAGTTTGCTTATGGGGCCCGATAATTTTATGTAATTAGAATTTCTCTTTTTTAATATTTCGTTGATATATGAAAGCTGATTATTGCCCAGGAAACCCGAAATCTCAGTCGGTCTAAGATTGTATCCCAAATCATAAAATGTATAGCGGGAGTAAAACGTGGAATTAACTTTATGTTTGTTTCTTAAATCATTTTGGTCTTTTATATTCAAGTTTCTGTCCCAGCCGTGAGCGCGTACAAGTCTTAACATAATAGCCAGTCCTTCATCATCCGTACAAATAGCGCCGCCTTCAATTGTAGACATGTGGTGGCCAACATAAAACGAAAAAGTAGAGGCGAGTCCAAAATTACCTAATTTTTTACCTTTGTAAACCGTTCCTAAAGATTCACAGTTATCTTCGATTAAAATAATACCAAGTGCCTCGCATAGCTTTGCAATCTTATCGATATCGTCGCAAAAACCCAAAAGGTTGGTAAGGAACAGAGCTTTTATCTCCACTTCTCCTATCGTTTTTATCAAAGTTCTACTCGAAACATTTAGAGTATCTATTTCTACGTCAACTGGAATAGGTTCAAGTCCGAGTTGAATTAGCGGCATAGTATTTGTAGACCAAGTCACAGCGGAAAAGCCGACAGGATCGTGTTTTTTTAATTTACCGAGATTTTCCAATGCCTGAATAAGCGCAAGGTTAGCGGAACTGCCGCTATTTACAAAGACGCAATATTTTCTACCTTGAAACTTTGCAAAATTTTTCTCAAATTTTTCGCATTCATCACCAAAACTTAGTTTCGTAGCCGAAGATACCTAGGTTCTAAAACGAAGTGCACCACTTAAAGTAAAATAACAACTTTAAGGAGGTGATGAAAAATTAAATATAAACACTTAAGCCTAATAGAACGGGAAATAATGTTTGGATTGCTGGCAAAGAAAAAGAGTCTAAGATATATTGCCAAAAAACTTGGAAGACATCATACAACCCTGTCCCGGGAACTTGATAGAAATGCTAAATATGGTAGGAAATACATTCCCTGTGTGGCTGATAAGTTTGCAGTTAGAAAAGCTCTGAGGCAAAGATTTAGGGCTGCACTTAAGAGTCCCTTGGTATTTGTATATGTCAGAGAAAAATTAAGACTTGGTTGGAGTCCTGAAATAATATCCGGGAGAATAGAAAAAGACCACCCAGGCCAAAGCATCAACACTGAAACAATTTACAAATATATTTACAGTAAAAAAGCTAAAAGAGATAAATTATTTAAATATTTGGAATTAGGTAGGAAGAAAAGAAGAGAAAAAACTGGAAGAAAAGTTCAAAGAGTTAGTAGAATTAAAGGAGCAACCTCAATTGATTTGAGGCCAAAAAGTGTAGATAAAAGAGTAACCTCTGGTCACTGGGAAACTGATAATATGGAGGGAGTTAAGACTGATAAACATGTTCTTTCAGCCACCATTGAAAGAGTGACCAGAGTTACACTTCTGACAAAGTTAAAAAATAGAAAATCAATTACAAAAGTAAAAGCTGTAATTGCAAGAATAGATGAATATCCAGATGCAGTAAAGCTCTCTTTAACAGCTGACAATGGCCCAGAAAACACCAGACACAAGTTAATAACTAATAAACTTGGTATTCCAGTATATTTCTGCCATGCATATCATTCTTGGGAAAAAGGCAGTGTGGAAAATAGGATAAAGAAAGTAAGGAGAGTCCTTCCCAAAGGGGAAAGTTTGGACACAATTTCAGAGGAGAAAATAGAACAAATAGAACATTGGTTAAATTCAACACCAATGAAATGCCTTGACTATTTAACCCCATATGAGAAGATGCAGGAAGTTTTGGTTAAGTTAAACAGCAACAGTAATTTAGTTAGTGGTGCACTTCAGGAGCGAATGTAGGCTACTGCCCAAATATTTTGACACAAACCTATAACAAATGGTGCACCATCTGGGACGATGTTGGAACCTATCTAACCTCCTCTATTGATCCAAAAGAGAAAGCTAGTCTCATCATCGCTTTTGCTCACTTTAAAAAGAACCTAAAAGTAGAAATAATCCGATCATAAGTAGAGATGGTATTTTGATACTTACTAGCGTTCTCGATACTGTAGGATATTTCATATACCAGATTTGAAGATACTTGAACAGCTATTCGCCTTTGGACAAGCATCTTTAAGGGCGGTGGGGTGTTCTTATCATCCTGCCAGTCAGCGGGGTTTTCTTGTTCTGTTGATTTAATTTCGTAGGCAACAAATCCCGGAAAATAGTCTACTTTAGCGGATTTTTTAAATTGATTATTTGTGTATTCAATTAACTTACTTGCTGCATAATCACCTTTATTAGCAGTGATAATTAACGAATTAAATGGAATATCTTTATAGGTTTGATTGAATCCTAATTCTGGATTACTTATGTTCATTACCGGAAAACTTACCGTATTTTCTACTAGGGCGTCTTTATAAATTTTTTGGTAACTTAAGTCAAATAGACCTTGAACTTTCCATGATGAAGGGGACTCAATAGTAAATTGATGATCGTTCATGTCTACCGTATAAACATTCCAGCCAGCAATAGCTGTTATAGGTTTGGCTGAAGGTTTTATATATGGGATGTTATTGCTGGTAGAGTTTGTAGTTTGCTGCTTGAGAGATTTTGTTATAATTTGTAGCAATAAGCCCTCGTGGCGGAATTGGTATACGCGTACGCTTTAGGAGCGTATTCCGTAAGGATTAGAGGTTCAAGTCCTCTCGAGGGCACCAATAGAGAACAATGTACACTGGAAATATGAAAATAACAACTA
>JAMCTD010000012.1 GCA_023380995.1 Patescibacteria group bacterium | reverse complement strand
GGTTTGATATGGCTCCGGGATATTTTATTGGAGCTGCTGCCTTTTTTGCAGCAGGAGCCAAACCGGATGCCGTTACCAGCGTAGCAGTATTCATACCAGGAATGTTAGGTTTAGGTTTGGGAGTATTAACAGGATATTTGCGGGGGAAAGTATTGAGGACAGATAGTAGTGTTTAGTGTTAGAACTTATTGAGAGTACTTGAAATCTACCGAAAGTCACACCAATCTAAGTTAGATTGGTGTGACTAGTAGGTAATATTAATATGGAAGAGAAAAAACATCAGGGAATCCAACCTACTTTTATTACGACAATAATCCAAAATAAGATAGGGATTATTGTTCATTTAATGAGGATTTTGGTGAAAATTGGTATATCAGTTGTTCTGTTTTTAAGCCATAATCCAAGCGCATTCTTTTTAACTGTATGGCTTTTGATGTCCGAGATATTAGATCAGATTTCTTTGTTGCTTCTTAGAAAGAAGCCTCAATTTAAAATTATAGTAGAAATCTTCTATGTTTTGAATTCCTTCGTTGTGATTTCGGCTGTTGCCTATTTTGCCAAATGGACCCTGAACGATTTTTATTTGGTTTACTTAATACATATTTCTTCTTCCACGCTGGCTTATGGTTTTAGAGTTGGATTATTTAGTTTTGTTCTGTCGATGATAGGTTATTCAACCTTGCTGGTTATGAATAATGCTGCTTTGGAAACATATATTAGATTACCGCTGTTGTCTATTTTAGTTTTAAGATACGCGGCAAGTCAGGGGAAATACGAAGCAGCCAGCGGTACTTTGAACAATGTTTTAACTGTTGAGAAATCCAAGCAGGATTTTATCGCTATCGCTTCACACAACCTCCGTACGCCGGTGGCAGCTATTTACGGATACATTGAGGTATTAATGAGAGGAGGTGCCGGTCCTTTAAATAATGATCAGAAAACCTACATTCAACGGATTAAAGGCAATAACCAGGAATTGGAAAAATTAACAGAACAACTATTGCAGATCGCTATTTTGCAAGTCGGCAAAGAAGTAAATTTATTAAAACAACCCAGTCAAATAGAGGTGGTTGTTCATGATGTGGTGGATAAATTTATGGCAATTGCTAGTACGAAAGGACTGACTTTAAATTTTGACAAACAAAGCGGGTTTATGCCTCTGGTTGATATTGATGTAGAGAAAATTAAGTCGGTTTTAGTAAATCTAATTGATAATGCGCTTAAATATACAGAAAAAGGAGGGGTAACGGTTACTGTTGGGCAGGAGGGGGAGTTTGTGGTTGTTGCAGTTAAAGATACCGGAATAGGTATAACTGAGGAAGAGTTGCCTAAAATTTTTACCAAATTTTACCGTTCTGGTAATATATTAGTCTACAACAGGATTGGTATTGGTTTAGGACTCTACTTAGGAAAACAGATTATTGAACTTCATGGCGGCCAGATGACAGTAAAAAGCGTTGCCGGACAAGGTTCCACTTTTTCTTTCACCATACCGGTTGCGAAACAAGATTCAATATAATGATAATAGTCTTACCAATTCTTGTGCTTGCTCTAATTTCAGCTGAGGTTTTTTTATTTAAGCAAAGGTCAAAAAATAAAGCTAATTTGGGTAAAGTCCAAAATTTAAATACCAAATTAAATATTCTCAAGGCGCTCTCTTATGTTTTTTCTTCCAAACGCATTAGTCTGAAAGAAGATTTAGAAGATATAGCAGTTTCTTTTTTTGTTCAGGATGATTATAGCGCGTTTGTTCTGATTCAATCAGGACAGGATACACAAGGAGAGAGGGAAGTCTGGCGTTATAATAAAAACCAGGTTGCAAATCAGATTGATCAGCCAAGGTTAAGTATCGGTAAAATAAATAAATTAGAGGAATATTTACTTGCCCAAGCTTCAGAAAAAAATAAGCAAAATCAAAAAGCCGGCAATGTTGTCTGGTTTAATTCCTGGACCGGAGAAAATCTTGGATTAACAGGGGAAGAAACTAAATGGCATAGTGCAGTTGTAGCGTCTCTTTCTGATACAGTTTCAACACTGGGGCAGGTATTATTCCTAGGTGAAAAAGAAAATCCCATAAATGATGAAGAGTTAAATTTTTTAAGCGATGTAGGCGGGTTTTTTACTATGGTATTAAGAAAATGGTATATCAATAATAATATGCCACTGGAGGAGCAGCTTAAAGCAGCTAGTGTAGCATGGTAATTTGGATTATAATTTTTGCTGTTGCAGTTGTAGTGGAGTTAATCAGGATTTTTATATCGCTTAGAAAGGGCAAGTTGGCATTTCAAGCTTTAATAAAAAGGCAAAATGAATTGAAATATCTCAACTTTTTGATTACTGCAGCTACTTCGGATAAGAAATCTATTGAAGAAAGTTTCCCTATATATTTAAATACTTTAAGAGAAATAGTCGGATGGACTTACCATAGTTTATTCCGTTTGGATGAGGAGAAACAGGTTTTGCCAATTAGATTTACCGGTTTTTTGCCTGAATGGTATATGAAAGATTTTGCCACGAGAGTTCAAGTTAGAGTTGGAGATGTTTCAGTAGGCAGGGCTGTTTCTACAAAACAACCCGTAATAATTAACGTGACAGCCGTGGATCCCAGGTTTACGGATGTAAAATCTTTATTGGGTCATGTTGGTTATCAATCCGTAACATGTTGTCCTGTTATCGGTAAACTGAAAACTTATGGTGGATTTTGCACATACAGCGCCTATAAGAATATTTTTACCCTGCATGATACCCAATTTTTGCTCACCTGTGCCAATCTCTATGCAGTTATTTTAGAGAATAAATTACTCCAGAAATAATTGGAGGTAGCTAAGCTTAAGTTTCAAGAAGTTAGGCGAGTCTGGTACATAACTAGATCTATCTTATCCCAGCAATCCAAAACCCTTTTAAGATGTAGCAAATCAAGGCCAGATATGTATTTTTAGCAAAGTTTAATATTCCCCTGGTTTCCTCTTTACCTAAATGATATGTCCTTTTTAGGCTTGAAAAGATCCTCTCAACTGATGACCTTCTATTGTAGATACTCTTTTTAATACATCTTCCTTTGGCTCTGGCCTTAAAGTTTTCAAATCTCCCTTTCCAGGAATAATTCTTTCCCCTTTTATATTTCCTGATTGGAATTGCAGCCTTATCTTTTAATATTTTATTAATCCAAGTGACTAAAGCAGCATCATCATAACCTTTATCTGCCAGAATATATCCTCCTTTTTTCAGGTAAGGTTTGGCCATTTTAAGTAGTGAAACTGCCAAGGTATTATCTGATGCCAATCCATTTGTAATCTTTACAGAAAGTGGAAATTTTGATTCTGCATCAATTAAAAGGTGCAGCTTAAAACCATACCCCTTTTTATATTCATTCCATCCTTCAGAGCCTAACTCTCCTTTTTTAGAGAATGTGTGCACAAAGGAGGAATCCATAGCTGCATAGAATCCTTTAAGCAGTCCAAGGTTGTATGCTTTTCCCACAAGGCTCATTAGTACTTTTTCATATATGCCTTTTTTCAAAAAGAGAGTATTTGCCCGAATCAAGGTAGGATGTGATACTCCTGCCATGGAAGCTATTGTTCTATAATCCCAATTAGTTACTTTCTTAACAAGAAGCCAGGTGAAAAGATACTCTTTATTAAAACCTTTTCTGCCTCCAACAAATCTCTCTGTATTTGTTTTCTCGCAAAGAGTATTTACTAGAGGAAAAGAGTAATCAGTTACAAACTGGACTTTAGAAGGTAACTTTGGTGTAATATTTATCAAAAGCAGTTGACACCTCCCTTATGGAGCTTCCATCTGTTTATGTTCCTTAGAGCTACATATTCAGACTAGTCAGCTGCTTTTTTATTGTCAAATCAATTTAAAAGGGGTTTTGTACCAAACTCTCAGATGTAAATTTGACATTTGTATATTAAAACTTTTAAATATCCATAATGGAACGCTATTTAGGCGCTCTGCTGATTATTATTCTTACCTTATTTGCCATTAATGTCTGGCCTGCCTCCAGCACCAACGTAACAGCCGCAGATAAACAACAATCTGAAGTTTTAGGAGAAACTGTTTCTGTCCAAGCTCTTCCTGCAGACCAACCGATCATCACTCAATCTTCTTTTACCCAAAAATTACAAGAAGAAATAGAAGATTTACCAAAAAAAACAACATATCAGGACGACCCGGAAACAGAAGCCGGTGAAGAAAAAATCTTAGAAGAAGGGACAGACGGTAAAAAAACCAAGATAGTTAAAATCACCTATGCCAAAGACGGGCAAGAATACGAAAGAGAAGTTGTTTCTGTTGAAACAATTCTACCTACAGATAAAAAAATTTTAAGGGGGACAAAAATAGTTTGGAAAACTCTAGACACTGCTGACGGAGAAATTAAATATTGGAAAAAAATGAGGGTTTATGCCACCCACTATGATTCCCATTGCCCTGGTTGCGACGAATGGACAGCAATAGGAATGAAACAGGGCAAAGGAGTAATTGCAGTTGATCCGCAAGTTATCAAATTAAGGAGTAAAGTTTATATTCCAGGCTATGGTATGGCAGTTGCAGGAGACACGGGTGGAGCAATCAAGGGAAATATCATTGATTTGGGCTTTGAAGATGCCAAAACAGCAGGCTGGAGAGCCAAATTTGTAGATATTTACCTACTTTAAGAATTTAAAAGTAGAAAGAATTTGTTCAAAAACCCTGACAACACCATTATTAATCTCCCTTTCATACTCCCAATACCCTCCCATCTTAGGAACTTCCAATTTCACTGTTTTCCAACTCGTAATTCCTTTATTGCCAACCGGGACAGGACTTGCTGTTGCATCCAGATTAAAATTTAGGAGCCCTGAAGAACTTTGAACTTGAACTTTTGAACCTTGATCCATTGCAAAATAAATTACACCACCAAACCCAACTAGTACTACCAACAACAAAAGAAAAATTGCTGTTTGCCCTCTTTGTGTCATGTTTATGAATTATTGAGTAAGTTTTAGGCTGGATAGAATTTTATCTCCGCTGTCTCCAACTACTTTGAACAAATACATCTTTTGTCCATTTTGCACATATACAAACTTTGGTTTTCCCGGCTGATAAGAAACAATCTTATATTTTGCCTGCTTACCGCTTATAGTAGCTTCTGTATCCAAGGCAATATGCCCTTTGGAGGTCCAATCAAATACTCCCCAAACAAAAGGATAATACCAATATTTATCAAACCAACCAGTTGCTGTTAAATTATCAGGATTATCAAACACCCAAACAGAAAAAGGATTTACCTCATAAGAGTTAGGCTTATCTAAAACTACTACTGCCCCTGAAAATTTCCCCGGTTCATAACCAACATAACCTTTAAAATTTTTTCTAAAGTCCCCGTTCCCTCTTTTATTATAATCTGCCTCCGAATCTTCTTGAACTTTAAAATCCTTGTTTAAATACTGAAATTCTAAACCTAATTTTTGATTGCTATAAATTAAGGGTTTGGCATCAGAAACAGCAGTTAATTGCTTTAGTAAAACCGGTGAAGAAGTTTTAGGCAAAACAAGTGATTTGGGGAAACCAAAAGCGAAAAGACTAATAAATCCCACCATCACTAAACCCACAACCAGCAAAATAAGAGTGGCAGTACCCTTTTGCATAATTTCCTTATAATCTAATCTTAAATTAACTCTTGCCAACAAGCAACTACTTTGTTATCATCGTCAAATGGCGAAAAAAATGTCTACCACCGACAAGACAGATCACCCATTTAAAAAAGTTAATGGTGCGATGGATACGTTATCTTCTTTAAAAAAACTTAGGTCTTCAAAAATGTTTTATATTGTTTTGATAATTGCAGGATTAATAGCTTTAGGGGTATACAAAAGAGATTTATTTATTGCTGCAACAGTCAATGGAGCGCCTATAACCAATTTAGATTTGCTGTCTAATGCTTTGCCTGGTC
>JAMCTD010000011.1 GCA_023380995.1 Patescibacteria group bacterium | reverse complement strand
CTTTCCTTGTTGGCGAGCATATTCAATATCCAACTAGTAGCCATTCCTTGCCTGCCTGGTAAAGAAGCTGCTAGTAATTGGAAAGGAGCACTCAATGTCAGGAAAATTATGGTTAGATACACATTAATCAGACGGAGTAATAATTTAATCATGGCATATAGTAGGATAGCGGTTGCTACAAAAGCTAAAGCTATTCCTATCATTGCTGTTGGATTTGTTAGGGCAGCGCCTCCGGCAGCTATGCTAACGATCGCTTGAGCAGGTGCGCCTACTAGCGGTATTGCTTTAAGCCATTCTGTGCCTTGTCCGGTAGTCTGAACTGTCAAAAATACACCCAATAAGGTCATTAGTTGTTGAGCTGATTCACTCAAGCTTGGCCATATGCTGCTTAACATATTAGAAGCTGTATTTTTGTCAACAAGCCCGGTAAGAGGGCTTACAATGTTTAGGACATTTTTATCCTTTAAATCTTCAACCAGATTTTGAGGAGTACTAGTTTGGCCTCTAACTGCGGAGAAATAATAACCAACAACATTTGTTCCTACAAAGGCCATATCAGAGATTAGGCCTGCAAAAAAGTAGCTAAATGTGATCATAATTAAACCTATTACTAATCCTGGTAAAGCTGCTTGGGCAGTAATAACTGTTTGTGGGTTAAGTTTATTTCTAAACATTACCATAAGCCCAATTACTAAAAAGATAATAATCATTAGTACATAAGAAATATTTCTTGATACTTGCCAAAGTCTTAAAATGGGATTTAACACTTGTGCTCCTGATCCAATCACTTGAGCATTAGCAACTTTGATAATTCCCATATCTTGTCCAATAGATGCTAAATAATCAGCAGTTCTGACAGGAGGATTTTGGTACAGTATTCCAATAACTCCTGTTACAGCGCCTAACGTGCCTCCTGATAAATTAGTTTGAGATAAAACAGGAATACTTTGAACCATACCTTGAGCATTTTTAGTTACCTGGTAACTTAAACATGGTTGACCAATTACAGATTGTCCAACAGCCAAGCAGGAAAAAGAGTGGAACATATTATGGATAAAAAGATCAGTGTAAAGAGGGGAGGTGGGAGAAATAGTAGGGGGTAGTGGGTAGTAAGTAGCTGGGGAAACAGAAGCAACAGAAGCAGAAGGGGTGGAGGTTTGAGCAAAAACAGGAGTAGCGAAAAGTACAAAAGTTAAAGTGAAAAGTAATAGTGTAAAAGTTAAAACCTTTAAGTTTTGAGCAGCAGTTTTGAGTTTTGACATTTAAGTTTTGAGCTTTTTTACTATTTATAGACTAACTCAAATAAGCTTTAGTTTGCAAGTATGGGTATTCACGCTTTTAGCCACAAAAGTGTCAAGAATATTTGCGGTTAAAAATGTGAAAGAACTAGTTAGGTTGACAGAATTTTAAAAGATCTCCGCCATCTTTGCACAGGGTTTTTATATTAAATACTGTTACATTAATCCCAGTAAAGTTTGCAATAAGTTGTAAAGCGAGCCAAGCAATAGCCATTAAAAATAATCCTAGAAGAGCCCAGGTAAGGGTATAATGGGCAGATTGGATAGCTTTAGGTTCTCCACCTGATGTTAGGTATTTGATTCCTGCCATAATCAGAAAAACAAACATGGCGATAAACCCTAAACCTACTATTACAGAAATAACATTACCAATTATGTTTTCAAGTTGATCTAATCCTGCTGGAGGAGGTCCCATTACTTTAACTTATCATTAATAGCTTTGAAGATCAATGTAGTCTTAGATTAGATTCCTGATGCACTGGGGTTGGGTGTGGGCACATTTATGTTTAATAAATCTAATCCTGCAAATTGTCCAGCGAATCTAGCTAAGGCAAAAGCTACAGCTAATACAGCCAAACCTATTAAAGCATTGATAATTCTGCCAGGTTCTATAATAACATCTTCCTTGTCTCCACCTGAAACGATCCACTCGAATGCCCCCCAAATCAGCATTATTAGAACTACTAATACAGCTATTGCGAAGGCTAAAGTTATAATATTATTAATGGCATTTCCCAGTGTTGCAAAGCCCTGTGAAGGTCTATTAATAACTACATCTGCTGCAAATACCTGGATAGGAGCAAAGAAAGATGTTATTATAGAACCTAAGAAAATTAATTTTTTCATATCTCTAGTTTAACTATATCTGCATAATAAAGCATTTGTCAAGTACCATAGGGACAGATAATTATGCCGCTAGCGTCCCGCACGCATCCATTAGGAAGAGGATTTTGATCTCTGAAAAATTCAAATCCGGTAAACTGTCCTAAGACTCTGATAATGGCAAAAGCTACCGCAAAAAGGATTATACCGATAATGGCATTAATAATCCTTTTTTGGGCAGAAGAGAGTTTTTCCTTATCTCCGCCTGATGTTAACCACTCAAACGCTCCCCAAATGATCATAAAAATTAACACTATAGCTGCAACAGAGAAAAGCAGGGTTACAAAATTAGATAAAAACTGGCTGATAGCTCCGCCTCCCGTAGGATCATTTTTTAAAAGTGTTTTTAGGGGAGCAGGAGCATCAACTTTGCCAAAAGTATTCCGTACAGTTGCACTTTCGCACGTACCAGCAATATAGCCTAAACGAGGGTCGAGTTGGTTGGCAGTTGGTTGACAGAAAAGTTTGGGGTCATTACAATTGCCATTAGGCTCGTCCTTGGTGATGTGGCAGTTGTCTCCTTGGTTTAAGGCATATGTGCTAACAGGATTGATAAAAAGAAATATGGCAAAAATAAATAGGACAGAGGTGATGAGAATTTTCTTAGTCATCTTAAAAATATATTAACACAAAATATCCTCATACATATTTCTTACTTTATTTACATTCTTCCTGATCACACAAGCAATAAAATAGCCTCAAGTTATGAGAAACGTAGAGCGGTTAGAACGTATAGCTGGTGTGTTCTTAATTGGATTTGTAGGTGTTGCATGTGATCACCTGCCGCATATCAATCCAGCCGTAGTTGCTACACCGAGTGATTTGGCTGTGCAAGCTGCACAAGCTGAGGCAACTATTACAGCTCTAGCAGAACAGTTGCCAGAAGCAGAGCGGTTGGCTACAGCCCAGTCCCAAATTACTATTGTAGCGGACAGATTGAGTATTTTACTTGGTACACCCACTGTGACATCTACACCAACAGAGACATGGGTATCCCTGCCTCCTCCTTATAGTACAGCAGAGGCTATAGATACAGCGTTAGCAGAGGCTGTTGTTAAAGAACTGGCTGATAGAAAAGAAACCCAAATAGCTCAAGCAGGGCGGAATGCTACCATCACCCCTACTCCTGTGCCGTTTTCGCTACCTATACCAACACGCGTCCGCCCAATTCCAATCGGAACACCAACTCCAGTTCCAATACCAACTGCTGTACCTGAGAAGTATTCTGATAATCGGGGTGAAGGAGCGGGGATTACTCTGTGGGATTGGGCAGCAGGAATAATTGGAATATCAGGTATATTTATTGCTATCAAAAGCAGATTTCGTAGATAGGTCCCCGTATTCCTTAAACATAATGGGAGATTATCTCAACCTTGGATTATTTGAAATCCCTTTATCCCAAATAAGGAAGATAATAGAAACTGCAGAATCAAAAAAGCAAATATCAGTATAATAAAACCAATAATAGAGTGGGTGATCATTTGTCGTGCTCCGTCTATCTCTTCTTTGCTGCTTCCAGCCTTCAAATATTTAAATGCTCCTAACAGAAAATTTATCACTACAGCTACTGCTGCCAAGGAAAACACAGCAGGAATTAATTGACTGACTGCTTGTCCCAAGGATGTGATATTGCCAAAGCCAAAACAACCTCCTATCCGAAATCCCCCCCCCGGATTAGACGGGCAAGGATTATCAGCAGCATAGATGGGAAAAGTTAAAAGTAAAAAGTTAAAAGTTAAAAGTACAATTAAAAAGGCAAAAGTTTTAAATAAAAGTTTTCGAAGAAAACTACCAAAATTTTGAATTTTGAATTTTGAATTTTGAATTTTCACTAGAATGGTAATCCTCCTATGTTAGGTCTAAATATTTCTGATGCAAATTTGGCTATGAAAAATGATAAAAGAATAATAGAAAGTCCTATTAAAGCCCAGGTAATCCTGGCTCTGGCTTTGGCTAAATCTTCTTTTTTCCCTTGAGCCATAATATAAGCAAATGCTCCCCAAACCAGCCAAAAAAAGGCCAAAAAAACAGCTACATAAAAAATGATGTTGACTATCCCTGAGAGCAAATCACCCAAGGTATTGAATTGAGGTAGTCGTTTAGTATTATCATCGAATATATCTTTTAAACCAGGTATCATATTTTTATATTATATTATTTCTTCAATAATTTTTGCTTAGAAACAAAGCCTGTTAAGAAATTCGTCTTTACTATCAGAGGGAACCACGAACTGACCCTGAGCGAAGCCGAAGGGGAATTCGTGAGGGGGTAAGCCCCCGATTAGTAAAGTGAGAATTTTAGGGCGGCTTTCAGCAAAAAGAGTTTGGGCGTCTTTGCGGTCAAAGACGCTTAAAAAGAAAATTAAACGGCAGTTTTGATATATCATTTAAATCCAGGTATATTTAGTATGCTAACACCTATAATTTGTAGCAAAAGAATGGTAAAGATAATAAATAGCAATCCAATTATAGCGCTGGTTAACCTGTCTTTGCCTGCACTTAAGGTTTCCGGGTTTCCGGCAGAAGTCAATATCTGAAATGCTCCAAGCAACATCATCAAAAAAGCCAAACCTCCACCAATTCCAAGTAGAAATGTCAAAATATCTTTAACTAATACAGATGGATTAGTGTGAATACAGCCAATAGCAGTGGGAATACCAGGATTAGTGAAAGCTGGATCATTTGGATCTTTTGGGTTGATTGGTTCATTGCAGCCTTTTATCGGTGTTCCTGCGCTTCCTGCACAATCTTTCTCTCCTATTTTGCAACCGCCACCTATCTTTTCGCTCGGAGTTCCTACCTCAATAGATAAGCCAGTGCAAACAGGATTATCAGGAGCTGCAGTTTCTGCAGCTTGTGCTTTATATGTATCTGGTGATAGTTTACCCAGAGTAATGTATATAGTAGGATTAGTTTTTGAATTAACAGTAAAAGGAGCAAGTGAAATATTATTACTATCAAACACCTTGGCAGTGTAATCAGTATTAGGTTTAGGATTTTTTATTTCGATTTCAACTGGCTGGTTTTTTTCAACTTTATTATTTGGTTTGATAGTGCACGTAAGTGTTTTAGATGAATTTGGAACATCAGTAAACTCGAATTCTACTTCAGCAATAGATTGCACACTTACAATAGTACGATGCCATCCATATGCCAGTTTTAATGTTTTTTTCCCTACAACCTTTCTTTGTGGGTTATTTAATATTTTGTCAACATCGCCATCATTATCAGCGGTCCACGTGCTATCATTGCTTCCTCCGTTTGAGGCTGCAGGAGTATGATCACCATCCCACCATAAAGTGTAATCATGTCCTTTCTTAAGGTTAGTAATATGTACAATAGGGTCGTCTTCATAATAGACAGGTGAATTTGCAGCATAAATTTGGGGTGTAGCCCCCCCAGGAGGTAATACAGTAAAAGTAAAGTTTTTCAGATAGACGTTTTCACCACGTTTTGGATTGCCTGACCAAAATTCTGTTTTCCAGATGATCCAATTTTGACTATCTTTGTGGAGACAGCTGTCTTGATTAGAAAGTATTCTTGTTAAGTCAACAACCAACGTAGTTTCAGATTTAACAGCTCCATAAAGAGAGGTCAAGCTACAAATAGCATCTCCTATGCGGCTTTTATTATCATGGGGTTCTGTGTAAAATCCGTATTGATTGGTTGCAACAAAAAAAGGTTTGTCTGATGTTACTGTAATAGTTGCGCTTGTGCTTTGTTGTGCGGTAATTTCGGAAGGACTCATAGTGACAGTAAAAGTAATACCTTTATATATTTCCTGGTAATCAGCTGAAGCAGAGGAAGGGTAGAGAAAGGAAAATAATATTATAAAAAAAATAACAGGTAATAAATGTATAAATGCTTTATACATAAATTCAGCTTAACATAAAAACAGAGGAAGTGGTAGAATTTTAAGACACTAGTTAGGGTATAAATAAAGCTCGCAAGTTTTGTTCTTAGAGAGAAGCGTATAGCGCACAGTTAACATGAAAAAATTCCTAAAGATACTGCCTTTCCTGTTTATTTTTTTGCTTCTTCAACTATACGTTATACCCTCAAAGCTGTTTACTACCCAAGCAGATGAAATAGAGGATTTGCAAAAACAGATTGATGAGTTAAACCATGCCAGGGAATTATCTGTTAAAGCAACCAAACCCCTAGAGGGGCAACTGGAATCCTTAAAAATCCAACTGGCTCAAATCCAAGCTAGTTTGGACAATCTGGCTGCCAATATAAAACAAAAGCAAAAAGATTTAAATGACCGCGAAGATAAGATTGCCCTGCAGCAAGCATTGTTGGAAAAAAGGGTAAAAGCTTACTATATCCGTTCCTATTTGGCAGATCCTTTATTGGTGATACTTTCTGCTGTTGGGGCAGGGGATTTGTTTAGGGAGCTATCTTACCGCCAATCCGTAACCCGCGAAGACCGCCAAATTATTGCTTCCATAACCCAGGAAGTTGTGGATTTGCTTACCCAAAAAGATAAATTAGAAAAAGATAAGGTGAAAATGGCAGCTTTTCAGGTAGAAGTTGACAAAAATGCCGATTTTTTGGGTGGTGAGGTTAAAAAAGCTAAAGCTTACCAGGCAGATTTAACCGGTAAAATTGCCCAACTGTCTGCTAAACAGCAGGAATTATTGGCACAAAAACTGGGTAGTTTAAATTTGCCCAAATCAGCATATGCAATGCGGGGTGGCTGTACTGATGACCGTAATATTGACCCGGGTTTTAGTCCCCGTTTTGCCATGTATACCTATGGCGTGCCAAACCGGGTGGGGTTAAACCAATTTGGGGCTAAAGGTAGGGCAGAAGCAGGCCAAAACGCTGAAACTATCCTGAAAGCATATTACAATACCGCGGGTTGCCTCAACATCACAATAGAATATTGAAGATTATGTTAAGCACCTTTATGAAATGCCGGCAGGCTGGCCGGCAGAAGCCTTAAAAGCGCAGGCGATCGCAGCCCGCTCTTATGCTTTGGCCTATACGAATAACGGATCCGGCCCAATTTGTCCCAGTCAGCAATGTCAGGTAGTTAAAAAAGAAATTAATGATGGTAATTGGCAAGCTGCTGTTGAGGCAACCCGCGGTATTGTAATGACCAGTGGAGGTCAACCAATAAAGGCTTGGTTTTCTTCAACCCACGGAGGCTATGTTTTTAATTCCGGCGATATTGGCTGGAGTTCTACCTCTTTTACCAAAAGGGCACAGGATTCCTCAGGCGGTATTAGCAGCTTTTCTGATTTACAAAATAATGCCTATGACAAAAATTCCCCAATTTTCTATTGTGATTGGGGTGCCCGCGCCCAGTATAATAAAACTGCCTGGTTAAAGCCGGAAGAATTGGCAGATATTGTTAATGTTTTAATGTTGGCCAAGAAAGATTCCGGTACTCAAGTGCACCTTTCTCAAACCGATAAACCAAATCCTGACGGACAAGAAACATGGGATGCCGGAAGGGTTAGAAGCGAACTGGGATCAAGCGCCTTTAATACTATTTCTGAGGTATCTGTTTCAGCTGATTTTGGTTCGGGGAGGACAACAACTGTTACTGTTTCAGGAGACGGTAGGTCACAGTCGTTTGACGGCGGCGAGTTCAAAAATTACTTCAATTTAAGGGCTCCGGCCAATATCAATATTGTTGGTCCATTATTTAATGTAGAGAAAAAATAGCTTTCAGCCAGCAGTCTTCAGTTATCAGATAAATGTTAACGTCTGTTGACTGAAAGCTGATAGCTGACGGCTGTTATGCTATACTTGGCTTAATGTTCCCGGCATACTTGGAAAGACCTAGCCACTACCGTTTTGAAGGCCAAGATTTTGAAGAAAAGATACTATTGCTGCTGCGGGCTCATCCAATTACAAATTTAAAATGGATTATTCCGGCTGTTTTACTTTTCCTTGTTCCGTTTTTTATTCCAAGGGATCTGCAACTTTTAAATGTGAACCTGTCAGCGCTTCCTCAAACTTTTGGAATAATATTTTTAATAATTAATTACCTGCTGGTTTTGATTATTGTTTTTGAGGGTTTTTTGGGGTGGTATTTTAATGTTTATATTGTGACTGATAAAAATATTATTGATGTGGATTTTCACTCACTCCTTTTTAAAAATATTGATGTAGCTCCCTTAAGGAATATAGAAGATGCTTCCTCCTCTATGGGCGGTTTGTTAAACGCTATTTTTCATTACGGCAATGTGTTTATTCAAACAGCAGGCACTTCCAGAAATATTGATTTTATTGCTGTGCCCAGGCCTCACCATGTTGCTGATTTTATCTTAGATGAGACACATAAGATTCACAAAGGAGGGCAAAATGCCTACCACCATCCCGGTTAACTTTTTCGATACTGAAACAGTCAGGATGTTTTTGAAGGCTGCTGTTTTGCTTATTTTAATTTTTTACGCTATATTTGCTTTAATAGTTGTCAGGCAAGTGGATTTGATGAGTAAAACCCTGATTACGTCGGTATCGCCGGTTTTGAAAGCATTTTCTATAATTCATGCGGGAGTGGTGATTGGGTTGATCATTTTAGCCTGGGGAATACTGTAAGAAAATTTAGAATTGACAATGGATAATTGAAAATTAAAATTGTCCATTGCGCGTTGCCAATTATGAAATTAAAAATTGCTCAAATTATTGGTTTAAATACTGATCAAAAAGCTGCCCAGGTAACTTCTTCGGTAAGGGACGATAACAGCTTTTTGGCAGTTTTAGAATTAGTGTGTGATGATGCTTTTACCAGAGGCAGGCAGGCTTTATCTGAGCTTGAAGATTTTTATTTTGAATTTGAGGGCACAGTGTCAGAGAAATTAAATGCAACTGCAAAGGAAGCTGAAAGTAAGTTTTCCGATGCAACCAATTTTGATTTGTGCTTGGGGGTGGTTAGCGGTAAAGTGCTGTATATTATTGGTAAAGGCCAGGTTGAAGTTTATTTAAAACGGGGGAGTAAATTATCGCCTCTTTTGTCTGTTGGTACGTCTTCACAACTGATTTCCGGATTTGTTGCAGCTTATGATAAATTACTCTTTTGCACAAAAAACCTCACAACTTTTTTGGGTTCAGATCTTGGAAAATCTTTGGATTTGCCCATTGAGGCATTTGAAGAAGAGGTGGGTAGTAAAATCGGAACCTCTGATTTAGAAGACCAAGGTCCTGTGCCGGATGGTGCGGGGCAAGGTTTGGCTGCTTTAGCAGCAGAAGTTATGGGGGAAGAGAATCCGGAGATTTCTCCTTTACCAACTCAGCAGGAGACTTATCAACACGTTCAAAGTGTGCCCAATAGGCCCAAAATAAACTTGGCAATGGTTTTAAGCAAAGTTGGCGGACTGGTTGGGCAGGTAAAAATACATTTGCCCAAAAGCGGTAGGGGTAAGTTGATTATAGCGTTTGTGTTAATTTTAATTATTGCCTTAGGAGTCGGGTATCAATATAAATTAAGTAAGGATAAAAAAACCCAAGATCAGTTTAACCAATCTATACAGGAATCAAAAGAAGCGCTTGATGCAGCCAAAGGTTTAACTTCTTTAAATCCGGTTGAGGCCAAAAATAAACTGGATTTATCAATAAATAAAGTTAATTTTGCTTTATCGTTAAAACCCAAAGATAATGACGCGCAAAACTTAAGAAAGCAGATCGAACAGGAATCATCATCAATCCTGCAGCAATCCAGCGTTTCTGATTTTCCGGTATTTTTGGATATGGATTTGGTTAAGAAAAACTTCCGCGCGCTTCAGATGAGTTTATCAGGCAGCAAGCTTTTGCTTTTTGACCCGGGGGTAAAAACGCTGGTGATGGTGGATTTGGCAAAAAAGAGCAACCAGATTTTGGCAGGCTCGGAACAGTTGGGGGATGCTGCCCTGGCCTCTTTAAATGGCGGGCTTGCCTATATTTTTTCCAAAGATAAAGGGATTTTAAAAATAGATACTACAAATTCTAAAGTTTCTACAGTTGCCAAAAAAGACAGTGATTTTGGGGAAGTAAAAGATATTTATGCTTTTGCCGGCAATGTTTATGTTTTAGACTTAGGCAAGAATCAAATTTGGAAATACATATCTACCTCTGACGGATATTCAGATAAGAGGGAATATTTCAGTAAAGATACTAAAGCAGATTTGGCCTCGACTCTTAGGATGCAAATTGAATCTTCTGTTTATGTTTTAAAAACCGGAGGAGAAATACTAAGGTTTACCAAAGGGGAAAAAGATAATTTTTCCTTAAGCGGTTTGCCTTCAGGGGTTAAAGACCCAAAAAGTATATTTGTTTCTTCTGATACTGATAATTTATATGTTTTGGATTCTGGTAACTCCAGGCTTTTGATTTTAACTAAAATTGGGGTTTATAAAGGCCAAATTACAGGAGATAAGTTTGCTACAGCTACAGATTTGGTGGTAGATGAGATAGGGAAAAAAGTGTATTTGTTGGATGGGGGAAAGATTTATACTGTGGACCTCAAATAAGCTAAAGTCGTTACAGTCAAAGCTCAAAACTATAACTTAAATCTTAAAGCTTTACAATTTAAGCTGTACCTTTACCTTTTGCGCTTTACATTTTACACTTACATCATGAAGATTGTTAACAAAAAAGCCCTACATAATTATCATATCCTGGAACATTTAGAGGCTGGAATTGTTTTATCAGGCCCTGAAGTTAAATCAATCAGGGCAGGCAGGATAGATTTAGGTGAAAGCCATATCAGGGTGATAAATGGGGAAGCTTATTTAATAAATGCCAATATTGCCAGGTATAATCAGGCAGCAGATCAGGAATATGATGCTCAAAAAAGCAGGAAATTATTACTTCACAAAGATCAGATCAGTTCACTAATAGGTAAAACTTCTGGTAAAGGAGCAACTTTAGTGCCAGTTTCTATTTATGAGAAAAATAACAGGTTTAAAGTAGAGGTAGGCTTGGCAAAATCAAAAAAAGAGTTTGATAAAAGAAAGGTGATTAAAGAAAGAGATCATAGAAGAAGAGTAGAGCAAGAACTCCGGGGTAAAGAATAAAACACAAAAATGGGTGGAGATGTCGGCTGTGAGCCGAGTCCAAAATTGTAACTTTAGAAAACTTCT
>JAMCTD010000010.1 GCA_023380995.1 Patescibacteria group bacterium | reverse complement strand
ATTATTTTTTAATTGTAATAAAATCTCACAAAAGCAACACCTATTATGAGGCAACGACTCAGTACTTTTTTTGTCCTTCGGCAACACCTTTCATTGAGGCATCAGGGCTGTCCTATTAAAAAGTAGCACGTCGTTCCGATCGTAGAGAGGAATCCTGCAGTAGGCACGATTTCTTTAAATAAACTGTTCAAAAATCTGCCATTAAAATCATATCCAGCGTTGAATCGCCCCAGCCAGCTTTTTTCTGAAGACGTTTTATGCTCCTATTTTTGAATTTTTTCTTGGTATTTTGCAGAATGTTCAAAATAATGTGCCGAACCATAGCCATGTTTTCTGGAGCATGATCTTTTCGGACTCTTGAATCATCTTCTCGCAAAATAACATCCAATATCCAATGCTGACTATTTTCTACAGCCCAATGGCTTCGAATAGCCTTGGAAAGCTGCTTTGCCTTTGGTGGCAAACTGCTAATAAAATAGCGCTGCTCTATACTTTTTTTTCTCTAAGTGTGATCCGAGACTCAACCATTGCTATCGTTTTCAAGTCTTGTCATTGTTTTCGTTGTGTTAGCCAATCAATTTGGTCACTCACATAACAAAGCCGATGTTCAATTCGGCCATGTCCCTTATCAGAGTCTTCACAACGGTCATTTATTTGTGTGCTATTGGTCTTTTGTATTTCGGCAGAAAAAAACAACCGGATGTCATAATGCAATGTACTGTGATTCCCATTTTAATGCTAATACATAGTCTGCCATTTTTTCTCTAATTTTTCGGGCTATCTCTTTTTGTTTGCCCATCGCATCAATACTAACGATCATCCCCTCTAGTGCTAATAACTCGAGTAATTTTGGAATAGCTGTGATCTCATTTGATTTATCACTGATTTTTTGTTGTCCCAAGACCAGTTTGTTTGCTGCAGTAAAGGCACTGCCCCTATGAATAGGGGATTGCCCGCTGGCTTTATCAAAGCTTTTTCGTAATGTCTTTCCATCAATGGCAATCAAATTTCCAAGGGCTTGCTGAAAAGATTGAACCCAAGCAATAAAGTACTGCTTAAACTCATCAGGACTCAGACTGGCAAAAAATCGAGCAAAGGTGTTTTTGAATTGTATGCCATTCACAAAAGGTAGAAATCTTTGCAGATATTCCAGTTTTTCCTCGCCAAATATTACAAAATCGCCCCAACTTTGGGCACCACAAATGCTCGCGCAGATAACAACAAACAATATTTCTGGTAAAAGATATAATTTTTTTCGATCTATTCTTGGATCATCAAGATTATCAAAATGGTATAAAAAAACCGGTTTATCATCCTGACACATACTTTTCTCTCTAAAAAAAACAGGGAGTTTAAATATTTACGACAATAAAAGTATTAGCCATACGCAGAATATCCTTTAGTATTTAGAAAATGCCGACCGTGCCTACTGCAATTCCTCGCTACACTCGGAACGATGTGCTACTTTTTAATGGGACAGCCGTGATTGGGAAGGCTCCTTTGCAAAAAAGAATCAACTTAAAAATCTTAAATTTTGGACGGTTCTCAAGTGCATAAGCCAAATTGTTCATTAATGAATGATATTTCCGTGGCATAATGCTGAATCTAGCGATACAGGGTTGTATGATCTACGGCTAACCCACGCTCCGCCATCATTTCTTCCAAATCCCTATTGCTAATCCCGTATTTACAATACCAGCGTACACATTGCAGGATTAATTCAGTTTGAAAATGACGCCATTTAAAGGCTGGAGGTTTTGTGGAGCTCATCTCGACAGTCCAGGATTTGATCGGAGTTAGATTTAATGACGAAACTATGATTCGTTTTTGCAACGGGGCCGAATTTGCTATGTTTTGAAGGAACATCAACATGGAAGTTGAGTTCGGATTATTTGGATCATGCTACTTCAAAACCAACTTATTTGAGAAATGGTCTACTAACAAAGGAAGGGGTAGTTTTGGTAAATATGGTTTTATATAAAGGAAAAAGCAAAGGAAGACATCTACTGACTTGTTATAAAAAAATAAGTAATGATGGATGGAATGAGCGTCAGTCCAAAGCAGCCAAAGAGCCTTGGCTATTAGTAACCTCTCTTAGCGAGGCGAAATACATCCTATTTTAATTACGAATATCTACTGCCAACGTATGAGAATTGAGGAAAATATAAGAGATACAAAATGTCCTCACTATGGCTTCGGACTCAAAAAAAGTCTGACTCAATCCTCCCAGAGAATGAATATTTTACTCCTTATCGCTGCGATTGCGACTTTTGCTGCATGGTTTGCTGGACTCTTTATTAGATCAATCAATAGGAAAAGCGGCTGATTTTCGGCTCAATCAGCTAAATTTACTTCTGCATTGTTCGATGTTTTTCTGGGTAGGAGAGCTTTAAAGAAAGGACTTAAAATAATGAAAAAGGAATTTGAAAATACATTAATCCTCTTTTGCCAGTGTACTTTTCAATCTTACCAGGAGAATCCCCACTATGGTTAAACTTTGTGAGGATCTTTCTGGGTCAAGACGCGGGAAGGCAATACTGTTCTTAAATAATCTATTTTGATTCATTAACGCCCATCGGTGGTTTTATCATATTTAAATCATTCAGTGTTCTGGGTTCTGTGAACCAATTTTATCTATCGTATAAAAAAGTGCCTTTGCGAGCATTAGTGCACTACCTTGTTTGTTTTGAATTTGACCACCAAGGAATTTTGCCTTATAATTTGCTTATTTATTGTCCATGCGGGGCTAAAGATATAATATTAAATTTGCGACGAAGGTTTTTGTATGAATTGTTACAACTCGTTCATTTATTGATTAATTCATGCATCGCATCTCTAAATCTCAAATTTATTTATATCCAGCCTTAGTGAGACTCTCTGTCAATATAAAGGGCGCTAATATGATTGAAAAAAAAGAAAATCCTGTAATAAATAATGAAGTCGAAGAAATTGAACTTGAGGTTGGACTAAACAATTTTTTGTTTGAATTAGATCAGGATATGTGGGCCAAGTATTTTAAGGATTATAATTTACGAGAGTTCCCTTTCTCATTTGTAAAAAATCAACAAATTAAACTCCCGCTTAAAAAAATATTTAATATATCTGGTGTTAAAAAACTGTTCCTGGATATTTTAAAAGATGACGACTGGGACAAGTGTACTGACATTTGCATGAGCGATTTAAGCATTAAAACAAATTATGTCTTATCCAAGTTGAAGGTTATTAGTGATGAGGAAACAGATTATAAAGCTCAATTAAATACTTTAGTCTATTATGCCATTTCTACACGTTTCTACATTGAAAAAATAAAAAATAAAATATCAATTCCTTCAACCAAATGTGACTCCTTTGAAGATGCAGTAGCTGATTTTGAGAAACTTAAAAATACTCCAGGAAATGAGCTCTCATTTGAAAGTACACAGGGAGGAAAAGCCAGCAATTATTTTATGGAGGAACTTCGCTTCAAATGTGCGAAAGATGCCCAGCCATCATTTTTTGATCATTGGAATGAAACCAGATTAATAGGAAAAATGACGACTTATTTAAAAAAAAATAATCGTATGAACAGATCATGTTTTGCACAGATAAGGAGCGACATCTCTGTAAGTCAATTTAAGCCTGCTGCAGTAAAATACATGAGTCATTATGTTCACAAAGAAGACAGTAAGGTCAATGTTTCAAGTTATTTGAATCTATGTGGTGGATGGGGAGACAGGCTTGTTGGAGCACTCGCTACCCCATCTATTACTCGCTACATTGAAACAGATCCTAATACTTCGCTGCGCCCGGTATCAGAACAAATATATAAAGCCTATGACCCTAAAAAGAAAACAGAGGTTATCTTGTATGATAAACCAATGGAAGAGTTGGTAATAGATGAGTTATGTCCAAAAGGTAAAAAAAATGATCTGGTTTTCTTCTCGCCTCCATTTTTTAATAAAGAAAAATACGAAGGGAAGGAGCAGTCACACATACGTTATAAAAAAGCAGAGGAGTGGATTAATAAATTTCTTTATAAAAGTTTGCAAGTAAGTTATGAAGCTCTTAATGAAGGGGGCATCCTGGCTATTAATTTGGCGGATATCAAAACTTCTAGTGGTGCATTCATCAAACTAACAGACAGTCTGGTTTATCTATTAGATACTACGATGTCGGCATATTATACAAAGTTTTCTGAGCCTCATCTTTATAAAACCAGAATGTGTTCTAATACATCTTCTATTTTTATATATCAAACAAAACCTTATTCCGTGGGGTTAAGATCATTTCCTGAGTTTCAATTCAATTCTGATTGGGTAATAACAGGGACTAAACCATCTCAGATAAAAGCAGCATCAGCCCCGCGTCCTAAACGCAAGAAAAAAGTTATGCCAATAACGCATAAAGAACCTGAAACTGTTGTTGTAACGAACCTGATTCAGACACCTACAGTTGAGTTACCCAAAAGTTTTAATGTTAATGCATTGTCTTTGGTTGCACTTCATCGATTAATTGAATCGTCCGATACTATTGAGACGTTGGCCGCTTATTTAAATTGTTCTGTCATTGATGTAATAACCAGGATAGCTGATTGGGATTTAAGACTCTCCTATAATAAATTAAAATATGAGTACCGTTCCGTAGAATGTTTTGATTTCGTTTGGTATGAACACCTTTCTCAGATCAACGGCGTTATTCATTTTGATTCCAAACCGATAGAAATAAACAAAATCTACTGCAATCGGGTTAATAATGAATTAGTAAAAGCCCTTTTAATAAATCCTTATGGTAAACCTGTCGTTATTGATATTAGTGTCAATGAATTACAAGAAAAGGGTATCAAGTTTGTATTTGATCTTTTTGTTAAGAGCGGCCTTTGTAAAAATTGGGTGGCATTTTCTGACTATTACAGTATTAAACAGCCTGATAGAACAGGTAATATGAGAGTACTATCCCTCACTTTAAGGGAGTTACATGAAATTGTTCGGTCTGAATCCAATGACATTTACATTGCTGCAAGATTAAGCTGTTCACTTGACGAGTTGTATTCGAAGTTTTCTATGATGAATATTTCTTTAGAACAATTTAAAATGTTCAATAGTGTTCAGGCTCAAGATTTTTTACCGGGTAAATTTGATTTATCGGTTGGACGAGTTATCGCCATGGAAATTCAGAAACGAGCTTCTTCGCATCCATCACTGTTTTTTAATGTGAATCAACAGACTATCGTGCCTCAAGGTGAAAAAAGAAAAAGAGAGGACGAGGATGAAACGGAATGTTCTGACAAACGAGTTCGCTCTATAATTAATTAAAAAAGAAGTGATTCAGAAACACTCAAGCCACGGTGTGACTAACAATATCGAATAACTGTTCAAAACCCCTCATCCGCCCTGTGGGCACCTTCTCCCCGGACTCGGGGTGAAGGGAAAAGGGAAGGACGTTATTTAGGAGGACCTAGGCCACGGTGTGACCAACAATATCGAATAACTGTTCAAAATCCCCTCATCCGCCCTGCGTGACAGAGTTTCTCCTTACTCGGGGGGAAGTTAAAAAGGAAGGAAATTATTCAGAAGCAATCAGGTCTGATTTTATTTTGCTCATAATTGCCATATTATAGTCAAAAAAATTTATTAAAAAAAGAAGAAAATTATTAATTTGTTTGCTAATATCTTAATGGGTTAATATAAAAACCTTTAACTATCAAGGAAGTAATACTATGAAAAAATCAACAATGGCTGTTGCTGCACTGTTAACTGCTTTATCCTCAGCTCCTATGGTTTCTGTAGCATATGCTGATGATTCTACTACACCTGCTGCTACTTGCACTGGTTGTAAAGGATGCAAAGGCTGTACAGGTTGTAAAGGCTGCAAAGGTTGTAAAGGTTGCACTGGTTGCAAAGGCTGCAAAGGTTGTGCCGGTTGCAGTGGTGACTAGTAATTAGTTTGTTCCAACAAAGAGGTAGTTTAAC
>JAMCTD010000009.1 GCA_023380995.1 Patescibacteria group bacterium | reverse complement strand
AGTGGTAAAACAGAAGAAGCTTCACCTTTAGAAATTTCCAAAAACACAGGTATTGCTAGACCAACCATCAATCAGGTAGTAAATAAGCTTATTAGACTTAAAATGGTGGAAAGAATAGGGCTTGGGAGAGCAACAATCTATCGTATTGTAAGGATTATTTAAAGACAAATTAGGCAGTTTGTGGTACTTTTAAAATAATGAGCAAAAAAGCATTTTTAGTTATTTTAATTTTAAGTGTAGTGGTAACTTATGGAATGGCAGTTGTAGATTTTGCGTTCAATATAACGAGTGGTGAAGTAGGTCTACCTTTTGGTTTTTCTAGATTTAATTTTTTTGGCGCAGAAACAAACCAAAAAATGCTATTATTAGATTTCGTTTTTTGGTTTTTTGTTTTATTTGTTGGCTGGAAATTAATCTTGAAATTCTTCAAAAGATAACGACTTATTAAGAACATCCTCCTGGTGCTTGGCCTGGAGGAAATTGAGGAATATTAGGTAAGATGTAGTGTGCTCCAAAAACATCATCATACTCAATTTTCCAGGTTATACCCCAACAGCGGTCAACTGGATGAGCCATATCTGTTTTAATTTGGAAATTGTTCTGACTCCAGGCAGACTGGCTGGCAACAATATTACCTAAATCAACAACTCCTTTGACAATTTGGACATTAGGAGGTGTGCTGGCAATGGTTGCTTTAACATTATAAGCATCAGCTACCCCAATATTTTGTATAAAGACCTGTTGCCAACTTTCAAAAATTGGCCATTTGGCATAAGTATAACCAGGAGAAGGCTGCCCCCACTTATATTTAACAGCCTGTAATTTTGTGGGAGGAGTTTTATCTATTTTAATTTCCATTTCCTGAGGCAACTCTTCGTTCCCGGCATTATCAATTGCTTTAATCTTCAAATTCACAATGCCTTCTTGGCTAATTAAAATTGGCTCTTTATAAATTTGTACTGTTTTACCACTATCTGTGGAGTATTCTATTTTATTAACTCCTGAGCCACTAGCTTCATCAGAGGCTGTTAGAACCACATTAACACTAGTTTTATAGGTGCCGTTGTTATCTTTAATTCCCTCTAACTTAACAGTAGTTTGTGGTGGAGTCTGATCATAATTAGCACTCCCTATTAAAATTGATGTTGAGCTTACTTGTGTATCAGTTGAACCGTTTCCATCATTATCTACTTGTAAAATTGGTGGCTCTGTAGATACAGTATTAAAAACTGTTTCAGCTTTGGTATTGGTAGTTAGAGGTATATTTTTATAGAGAATAGTATTGTTGTTGATGTCATCAGCAAAACTGCGGATTCTAAAATCAAAAGTTCCCTGACTTGTAGCCTCAAACTTCAGCGTGTAAATTCCATTATCCGAAAGCCAGATAAATTTAGCATCACCTAAGGTTTCGTAGGAACTACCAGGAATATTAGTTTCAAAATCTCCGTTTTGTGTTATACCTGTATGGTTTCCATTTCCATCATAAACATGCAGATTAACAGGAGAATGAACTGATAATCCATGACCTGATAATTTGAAGGGTTGAGTAGAAACACCATTAGGAAGCTGATTATTCCCACCTAGAATATTCTTTATTAAATCTAATGCCGGGCCGCTAAAAACTAATCTTCCATGTTCTTGATTAGTATAAAAAACTTGAGCCGCACCGTTAAGGAATAAACCTTTATGTGGATCGCTAATTGATGCACTCAAAAGCGGTACTGTCCCATCACCATTAATATTTATCTTATCTCTATATGTAATTTTATTACCGTTTAAAGTGGTAATAGTTTCTTCTATGATTTGGCCTAAGGTTTGGACACCAGAACCAGCAACAATAGTTACATCTACGCCGTTAGTATTAGAAAGATTATTATCTAATGAGTGAAAAGTTTCACTTGGATTAAATAATGAAGTATTGTGGCTAAAATTTGTTAACAAAGACTTGATCTGGTTGTAATTCAATGTTCCATCCTCAGTTCTATAAGGATATGGATGTTCATTATCTTCATCTGAATAAAAGTTAAAATATGCCTGACTTGGGGCTAATTGAAAACCGCTAATCATATTTTGCAATACATCATTAACCTCTGATGGAGCTAACGAAGGACAAACTGAACCTATCTCTAAAAATAAACAATCTCCAAACCTTAAGGCCTTTAAAAATCTTACAGATCCCAAGTAAGGTGTTCCAAGGGTGAATAATTTCCTTACATTTTGGGCCTTTGCAGGATCTGCAATATAATTTCTGGCTACTAACCCTCCCATAGAATGAGCAACTATATCTACTTTCTGACTTCCTGTTTGGCTCTTAATTTGGCTGATTTTACTATCAAGCTCCATTTTAGTAGTCCTAACATCTTTTCTCCAATCATAAGGAAATACAAACAAATCTTTATTTAAGATGTACCCATTAGAAATTAAGAGATTTATGGCTCCATCATATGCTCTACTATATACATTTCCTGTTGTTCCTAACCCTGCTTCTGAATCTATTCCATCATTTTTCATCCTTAAAACATCAAAATAATCATCTTCTCCAAGGTTTAGCACCTCTCCTTCATTTACCCAAACTTTTTCATCTTTAGCATATGCACGGTTAAAAGTCCCTCCATGCCCATTATCTTTATTCCAAATAGTATCAGCATTAACCTTTAATTCTGATCCTCCGATACCTGGAATCAAAATAAGAGGAGTTTTGAATGATGGTTGCTGTTTTATTGCGTAAGCGAGTATATGATCCTGAAAATCAGCATCTCCCCCATAAGGATAATCCTCTATTCCTATGGCATATCCTCCACCCGGTATATCAAAAACAACAAAATGATCAAACCTATCACCATTTAACAGAGGCTGGGAACGCCAAAGACTAAACGTTTTAATCCATAATCCAAATTCCCCCGGCATAGTTACCTTTTTAGTTGTAAGAGGAGCGGTGTTCCCAGAAAAAATCTCATTAAACTGAGTATTATTGATAATAGGATACCAGCCATTTGGCGCATATGGGACTGCAGTATTTTTTGCAATTAAGGTAACTACATATGTCCCAGCCGGAAATGTTGTTTTGCCCGTTTCCTTAGTAGTATCAATTACGCCTGGGCCAAAATAGCTGTCAAAAACTTGTTGCAGGGTTGGTTCTGCTCTTACAGAAGAGGGGTTAATAAGCGCAAGTGTTAAAAGAAAAATGACCGCAAATGTAGAGAGTAAAATTTTATATACTGATTGAGTTTTAAATAGGTGCATAAAAGCAACTCTATCTTTACTTAATAATAAATTACATCAAAATACAAGGGTGAATTTTGCTAAATGATAAAAAGTATATTTTAAAAAGATATCCAAAACCACAAAAAATACAAGTATTTTTAAGAAAAAGGCTTGATGGTTTTAATGGTGTATTTATACCCCAATTCCAATTTACATCAACTTATGTTAACAAGGCTGCCCTTGTTAAAAAAAACTCTAAAGCCAATACTATATATAGGATCTAAGACAAACTCTTACTTACTACCTTCTAAGGGATATTGGGAACATTGTCCTGCATATGCGAAATATACAAGCATATGAGCATCATCAAGACTTTCCTGCAGATAGGTATTTAAGCTTGCCTCCATCTCGTCTGAAGGAAACTCACTCCCAGAGGGTCCATAAAGGTCTTTCCAAAAAGCTGACGAGGTATCCCAAGCCCTTACTTCTGAATCTAAACATTCCCCCATGGTTTTTTCAGATTGGAGTTTAACTCTCTCCACAAGATGTTGCCCTTCGTGAACCAAGGCAACAGCTAATCTTTGAGGTGAAGCGGTTTTCAATTGAGAATTAATCAAGATGCGGTTATCATTAATGGTATATACGGAAGTATCTATTTTCTCAGAAAAAACTATTTCTGCATCTGAGTTATAGAGAGCTCTAGCTATCTTTGCAACCCTTGGATTGCTTGCCAATAGATCCATGGCAGGCCAAAGTTCAGGAGGAATATGACCTAAGACTGTATCGCATTGCCCAGGATTATACTTATAATCTTTGAGTACTCTGTAAAGATTACCATCCTCAGGATTCCTCCTGACTCCAATAAGTAAAGTGTGCCCCCAAGGCAAATAGTCTTCTAAGCCTACTGAGCCGCTGCATTGGAAAAAGACATCATCATATAGCAACTCATCTGCCCGCACAATTAAGTTGTTTCCAGCTAAAAAGGAACCTGCAACAACCACTGCTGCGCCTGAAACCCTTTGAAAGATTCTTTTTGCTTTTCTAAAGACAGACACTGAGCTACCCTTCTCGACAAACATTCCATAATTATCCCATAGAAATTAATTCCTGTCAAAATCTCTAGGTTGCATTGACAACTAATTCAATCCCAGATACAGTTAAGAAAATGCTTAAATACTCCAAAACCAAGCTTTTTATTGCTGGTATTAGTCTTATTTCCATATTAATTATCGTAGTTGCTTCTGTAATTAAGGAAAGCAAACTTCCCTTTTTTACTAAACCTATCCCCCTTACTACTCCTTCTCCCAAAATCCCTAATGTTTTATACCCTATAGCTCCTGATCCTTCAGGCAGAAATATCTACTATATTATGAATGATACCGGTAAAAACCTTCGTTACTCTGGAGTGGGAGTACAAACTCTGTCTCCAGGAACAAAATTTACCAATGACAAGGGTAATGTTGTTTTTACCAATGCTACCTCCTCAGCTATGACCAGCTATATTGTGGGAAGTTTTAAAGCTTGGGAGGATATCCCAAACTCCAAAGATAAATATTTACTCTTAGAAGATCTTCTGCAAACTAGAGATTTTGACAGGAATTAATTTCTA
>JAMCTD010000008.1 GCA_023380995.1 Patescibacteria group bacterium | reverse complement strand
TACATCTTAAAAGGGTTTTGGATTGCTGGGATAAGATAGATCTAGTTATGTACCAGACTCATCTGAAAAATAAAAAAATTTAAGTTAAATGATTTAACTATTTAGCCAATCATCGTTATCACTCCTGATTGTATTGTCATAACTATCTTCATCCTTATAACTGGCATTACTGGTAATCAATTCCTGTGGGATATCTGCCAAAAATCTGGAAACTAAATTATTGCTCCTGGTACCAAAGTATAATCTCTGCCTGCTGTAAATCAGATGTAATTTTTCTTTAGCACGGGTGATTCCTACATAACAAAGCCTTCTTTCTTCTTCCAGCTCTCCAGGATCTAGCATAGAACGGGAATGAGGAAATAAGCCTTCTTCCATCCCCACCATAAAAACTACGGGAAATTCCAAACCTTTGGCAGAATGGAGGGTCATTAAGGTAACTGCATCATTTTTTTGGGTATCGGTTTTTCGGGTTTTCGGTTTGTCAGAAGCTTCTACTAAGGCAACATTTTCTAAAAAGTCTGTCAGATTGGGGAATTCTTCTGCTACAGAACGGAGTTCTTTGACGTTTTCCGTCCTCATTTTTCCCTCTTCAGTACTATCATCAAGGTAAGCTAGGTAACCTGTTTTACTCAGTATTAAATCCAGTAAGTCTAAGGTGGTATATTTGTCCAGTTGCAGCGATACTTCCTGATAAAGTTCCATCACTTTTGACAACCTGCCTTTGCCAATTTTCTCTGCTCTTTTTAAAGCAACAGAATCTTTGGGGTTTTGAAGCAAACGCAGGTATGACAAAACATCTTTAATCTCCTTTCTGGCATAAAAGCTGACACCCCCCACTAATTTATAAGGGACACCTGCTTTTAAAAACTGTTCCTCCAAGGATCTGGATTGGGCGTTGGTGCGGTACAAAACGGCAAAATTAGAAAGAGCAATATTTTGGTCGGCAGCCCCACCTCCTTTATTACAAGTAGCCTCAGATATTTTAGAAAGTATAAACAGAGCTTCTTCTACTTCGTTTCTTACTTCTGTAATTTCAATTTTTTCTCCTCCCTCATTTTGAGTCCAGAGTTTCAAAATTGGATGGGATTTATTTTTGGAAATGACTGCATGGGCAGCATCTAAAATATTTTGGGTGGAGCGGTAATTTTGCTCTAAATTAAAAACTTTAGCTCCTGGATAATCTTTTTGGAAATTGACAATGTTTCTAAAATCAGCGCCTCTAAAGGAGTAAATTGATTGAGAAGCATCGCCCACCACGCAAATATTTTTATGCCTGTTGGCCAAATATTTGGAAATTAAATATTGGGCGGGGTTGGTGTCTTGGTATTCATCAATTAAAATATAACGGAATTGGATTTGATAACGGGTTAGGATAGATGGGTCTGTTTGGAACAGTCTGATGGTTTTAAGCAGCAAATCATCAAAATCCAAAGCATGATTTTTGTCTAAAATTTTCTGGTATTCCAGGTAAATTTTAGCCACAGTTTCTTGAAAATAGCCCCGGGCGTATTGAGGATATTCCAAAGAGGAAATTAATTCATTTTTGGCTCCTGAGATGGTAGCCCTAACACCAAAAGGAGAAGTTTTTTTAATGGGAATATTTAAGTTCCCCATAGCCTCTTTGACAGCATCTAAAGCATCACCTTCATCATAAATGGCAAATCCTGGAGGCAATCCCAAAACTTTACCCTCGCGGCGTAGCAGTTTGGCGCAAAAAGAATGGAAGGTGCCCATGATAGGAGTAGTTGGCAGTTCATAGTTGGTATCTTGGAGTAATTTCTTGATCCGTTCAACCATCTCGCTGCTGGCTTTATTAGTAAAAGTCATCACCAGAATATTTTCCGGAGGGATTTTCTTTTCTTTGATTAGATAAGCCACTCGGTAAGTTAAGGCCCGGGTTTTACCGGAGCCAGCTCCGGCTAAAATTAAAACCGGTCCTTCAGTTGCTTTCACAGCTTCTTGTTGCTTGGGATTTAAATCATCTAAAAGCGAGCCGGGCATGTGGCATATATTAGCATATAAATTGTTAAGTTGTTAAAACAAAAAAGCTTGATTTTTCCTATAGGCAATGTTATATAGTTAAACTAATATGGCAGGTAGTTCGGAAAGAATAAATAAAGGAGAGACTATTGGTGATATTGCTGCTCAGCAAGAAATTACCAGATTACAGGATATGTGGAGATCTGTTGGTTTGACAATGGGTGAAACTCCGGCTACTCAACTTGCGCTTCAGGGTTTGCAACAGGAAATTCGCGGGCGGATAGAACCAGTTCTGGGTGCAATAGCAGATCATCAGATAGCGGCAGAAGACCTAGTGCAACCCGGTGATATGGCTCTTTTCCTTTTACCAAGTGGTTCTGTTTTTGAAAAAATAGAATCAGTCGGTTCCGAGTCAGTTCGAGGACCCTATGGATCAACGCGACTAGATTTAACTATTGTGTTAACTAAGGGTGGACAAGTGTTAGTTGGAAGAGAACTGATTGAAAAGAGCGCCACTGCAACATCTTCTGGTCCAGTTAAATAAACCCTCTTCCTTTTGCTGAAAAAGAATGTTATTATTTTTCCCCTATGGTTAAGCTTTTAGATTTTTGGGCACCTTGGTGTGGGCCTTGTAGGATTATGAACCCTATATTGAAGAGCTGGAAAAAAGAGCTGGTTGGCAAAATGGAGATAGAAAAGATTAATGTTGATGAAAGTCCAGCCAAGGCATCAGAATATGGGGTGATGAGTATTCCTACATATATTGTTTTAAAAGATGGAAAAGAAACAGGCAGAAAAATCGGAATTACATCCAAAGCTGATCTTTTAGAATTACTCCAGTAATAAATTGCCTTTTCAAAGGTAAAAAATGAGTTTTAAGGAAAATGTTATTCAAATTGTTAAATCCATTCCTTTTGGAAAAGTTACCACCTATGGCACTATAGCTACTTTGGCAGGTATTCCCAGAGGCGGGAGATTGGTGGGAGGGATGCTGCATCATCAGGGAGAAGAACTTGCCTGGTATAGGGTAGTCAACAGGCATGGATTTATTTCTACCAGGTGTCTTGACCATCCGAAACAACTGCAAAAAGCATTGTTGGAGCAAGAGGGAATAGAAGTTAGCAAGGATTTCATGGTAAACTTGGAAAAGTATGGCTGGTTCGGTTAATTTTTTGCTTACTTGTGACTTCGCCGCTGTTCTATAGAAGATATGAATAAACAAATCTGGATTATCGCAAACTGGAAGAGTAATAAATCTATTAGTGAGGCCCTAGATTGGGTGGCTCAAGTTGGGCCAGAAGTACCTAAACAGGACAATTTAAAGGTAGTGGTTTGTCCAACTTTTAGTGCCCTTTCAGAAGTTAAAAAAGCCATTACTGTTGGGAATCTTCCTCTCTTAGTTGGAGCACAGGATTTATCTGCATTTGGGCTGGGTGCTTATACAGGAGAAGAACCAGCAGATATTTTAAGCTCCTTAGTTGGTTTGGCAATTCTAGGCCACTCTGAAAGAAGGCAAAACTTTGGAGAAACAGATGAAATAGTGGCTAAAAAAGTTGCCCAAGCTCAAACTAATAATATTATTCCTTTAGTTTGTGTCCAGAGTGCTGATACTCCAGTGCCAGAGGGATGTAAATTGGTAGCATATGAACCAGTTTTTGCTATAGGCACAGGTAATGCTGACAGTCCGGAAAATGCCAATCAAGTGGCAGAAAGCCTGAAAGAAAAATATGGCCAAGATTTGCAAGTTCTGTATGGTGGCAGTGTTTCTTCAAAAAACATTGAGGCTTTCATTAGTCAGCCTACTATCAGCGGGGTATTGGTTGGTAAAAGCTCTTTGGATGCCCAGGAATTTATCAAAATATGC
>JAMCTD010000007.1 GCA_023380995.1 Patescibacteria group bacterium | reverse complement strand
ATACAGGATTAGGCAAACATCTCCTGGTTGCCTCCTCCAAGCTTTCATCAGATCCATTTTCCCTGTGCAATGGATGAGTAGCGCCTGTAGTATCCCAAATATTATTAAAGATTTGATGTTTTCTTTTTTGCAGCAAAACTTGACCTTTAAAGTTGTATAGAATCACAGCGATTGCCAGGTGACGTTTGCCTAATCCTGTATGCCCTACTTCTTTAGGGATATATTCTAAAAACTTGCCATTATCATCTACTGCTAATATTATTTGGCGTTTCATTTATTTCCAACCAGCCTGGGAAAGTGAAATAGAAGTTAAGTAAAAAAGAAGAATTCCCACTAGGAAAAACATTATTCCCTTCCTGTCACGGCTGGAAGAGACCAAAGGCACCAATTCAGATCCGGCAATATAAGTAAATGAACCTGTTGCCAAAGCTAAAAAAATTAAACTAAACTCGGAATGTCCTGATAAAAATATTACTACTGCTCCAAGTATGGTGGCAAAACCCAGTGTAGCTGCAGCTACGAAAGCATAGATCCGGCTAAACTTACCTGCCCGGAAGATTGAAGACATAGAAAAGCCTTCAGGAACTTTATGAGAAAGTACCGCAATAAATGTTAAAATCCCGGCAGCCGGTGAAGCCAATACCCTGGCGGAAATAGCTGCCCCATCAAAAAAAGTGTGTATTAAAAGCCCAATGTAAGCAGCCCAAACAGAATGTTTTTCAAGACGTTCTCCTTGACCTTCAGCAGCCAGCATTGTGTGTTCGTGCCCCTTTTTACCTTCATGGGCGTGTACCGCGAAAAAATTATCCAAAATAAAAATAGCGGTAAATCCAACCAATATCAGAACCGGGCCATAATCTAATTCACGAATTACTTCCGGATAAAGGTCTAAAACGGTTACAGCCAAAATAAAACCAGATGAAACGGCAATAAAGTACGCGAGGATTTTACTGTCAACCTTTCTGGCTATTGCCAAAAAGCC
The DNA here is from genome assembly GCA_023380995.1 of Patescibacteria group bacterium. The sequence continues at coordinate 2,733 of JAMCTD010000007.1, read as the reverse complement.
ACCCAATATATCTGCCATCCCGGCAATAACCGATAAAAATAAAGCTAATATCATAAGATTTAAACTAGCATAATATAACAGAAACTTTGGTAAGCTGAAAGTCCGTCGAAGATTAATTACCCAGTGCTGTTTTGACTGCCGATTCCATATCTTTATAACTGTAAGCGCCGCTAAATTGAGTCGTATTGAAATAAAATCCCGGTGTTCCGGAAATGCCTAAAGATTGGGCTAGGGATGTATCAGTTGCGAGTCTCGCATCATATTTACCACTATCAAGACATTGTTTCATGCTGGCTGAATCAAAAATAGGCTGCAGGAATTCAGCAATATCACCTGATTTGCTTTTATCATTTTTCACTTTATTATTCAGCAGATCATACCCCTGGTTATTCATCAGCAAATCATGCACTTCCCAAAACTTACCTTTTTCAAAAGCACAATATAAAGCTTTAGTGCCCATTTCACCGTTACCATGCCCTGGGGTATAAACCCAAGTAAAAGCTGCTTTACCCTCGCTTACCAGTTTTTGGATTTCCGGCACAGGCGCAACATAGCTGCCTCCATCAGAAACAAGAGTAAACCTGGAGCCTATTTGTTTATTTAACTCAGGGTTTTTTCCTGCAGCTACATGGCAAAAAGGACAACTGGGATCTGCTGCCTCTACCACAATCAATTTCTTATTAACATCACCAAATTTGATCTGGCTTTTAGTAAATACATCTTTTACCTGGGCTAAAGTCGCTGCAGGCGGTTGTTGAGCTACCTGTTGTTGGGCTACCGGTGAAGGAGCAGGGGCATCTGCTTGTTTGGCAGTTGCCTTAGGACCAATTTTAATAACTCCCCCAGCAATTAAAATGGAGACAGAAATTATCAATGAGCCTATGATAATAGCATTGGGAACACTTAAAAAAGATTGGGGTTTTTCTGCCGTAGCCATGTCCATAGAGTTTAATAACAACAAGCAGTATTGTCAACTTGTAAAAGTTCAATTATATTGATTCTGAGCTTTCTCTAGCCCTTTTTCTAACAATAGCTCCACAGCCTTAACTGCTTGTTTGAGCAGATGTTTTACCTGAGGCTTTTCAGAGTGAGTAAAAGGCTCCAAAACAAACTTTTCCGCATTAACCGCCGACCCTTTTCTTTCTGCGCTCTGTGTCTTCAAATTACCAACCCCCAACCTCACCCTAATAAATTTATCTGTTTTTAAAACATCCATTATAGATTCCACCCCGTGATGACCTGCAGCAGAACCCCCTATCCTTACCTTAATTTTCCCCAAAGGCAAGTCCAACTCATCATAAACAACAATAATATCCTCAGCAGGTATTTTGTAATAATCAGCAAGTAGTTTTACAGCCATTCCGGAGTTATTCATATAAGTTTGGGGTTTTACTATCATGCAATTGATAGTTGAAAGCTGACAATTGAAAATTTCAGATTTGAATTTTTTGTCCATTGTCCACTGCCCATTGTCCATTTTTTCTGCCAACTCATCCACTATCATAAATCCCAAATTATGTCTGGTGTCAACATACTTTTCTCCTGGATTTCCCAAACCAATAAGTAATTTCATCTAAGTGCCTCCAGAATTTGGTTGTGTATTAAACTATTTGAAGTAATTATTTCCATCCTTTTTTGCGACCAATTAATCTCTCCTCCTTTACTGTCCGTAACTTTGCCTCCGGCCTCAGCAATAATTACTGCTCCGGCAATACAATCCCAAATATTAGTTTCTGTTGCAAACCCATCCAAAACACCATTGCCTATCAAAGCCAGTATCAACGCGTCGCCCCCCAAAGAAACAGGATAACGGATTTTATTTATTAAAGGCATTATATAATTTTGAGTTTTTTGCATTCTTTTGGCCATATGGGCAAAATCAATTCCCAAGACTGAATCCGCCAAACTACCAGTTGAGCTGACTTTTATTTTCTTATCATTTAAGTAAGCACCTTTATCTGTAAAGGCGTAGTAAAGATTTTTCATCAATACCTGATAAACCACTCCTAAAATTGGCTTATTATCTTTTAAAAGCCCAATAGAAACTGAAAATGTGGGCAAGCCAACTGAGAAGACTATTGTTCCGTCCAAAGGATCTATCACCCAGGTATATTCTGACCCTCTCTGAGTCTCACCTGCTTCCTCTGAAATAGTATTATGCTCTGGAAAATTATCCTGCAGGGTTTTTAAAATTATCTTTTCTGCATCTAAATCAGCTTGAGTGGCAAAATTGCTACGATCACCTTTAACATAATATTTATGGTCTTTTCCATAATATTTTAAGATTACTTCCCCAGCCTTTACTGCTGCCTCTTTTGCTACTTTCAAAAGTTCATCATTCATAATTTAGTAATTGTATCACTTCCTATAGGAAGAACGAGCGAAGTCAAGCGCAATCAAAGCAATCTGAAGATTTTATGTGCAGATGCTTAATATAAAATCTTCACATAGTGAGACTAGAGATAAACTTAATGATTCAAGTCTAACTCGTCGAACGGTGCTTTGTGCGCTGACGAGCGAGTGATTACATTCTAGTTGTCAACGGTTTTTTGTGGCCAGACGAGCCACTTACAACATCCTAATCAAACAACCCTAACTGAGGAACTTCTCCCTGCGCTTCTTCCTGCTTATGATTCCATATCTTTACCACTCCATACACCCCATCATACCCTGGGTCTATCACTAAATCCCCCTTTCTAACTTTATCTACCCCTTCTGCTACCTTTGGGCCGG
>JAMCTD010000006.1:318-3904 GCA_023380995.1 Patescibacteria group bacterium | reverse complement strand
CATATAACGGGTTATTCTCCGGCAGAAAACCTATTAACTTTTTAAGCTGAGAGCCGTTTTTATCTAAATCTAAATCATTAATTACTAGCCGAATTGCCTCCCTAAAATCAACTGGCAATCTACATTTTATGGTGGGTGGAAGCTCAATTTTAGGGATTGCAGGATCTGGTTGTGCAGCCTGTGGCCTACCAGTTTTAGCTTTCTTAGGTGTTGGAGGAAGTGTGGCCTACCTACCTTTTAAGGGTAATGAAATATCAACAATTGCAATAGTAATGCTTGCTATTCCCCTATATTTAATAATTAGAAGTGAAAACCTAAAACAAACTTGTGCTATTAATATTAGGACAGCAAATGCATGAGCCTATGGTTTCTAGACATGTTACAACTATAGCAATAATAACCTGTCCAAAGTGCCGGATTTTGCAATCAGCTAAAATGCCAACTGATGCCTGTCAGCATTTTTATAAATGTCAAAAATGTCGAGAGATGTTAAAACCGAAAAAAGGTGATTGCTGCGTATTTTGCTCTTATGCAAATACAAAGTGCCCACCTAAGCAACAGGAGGAATTATTTATTAGATAGATAAGATTATGATTACATTAAAAAATATAACTAAAAAATTTGATGGAAAAGCAGCGGTGGATGATATAAGCCTTAAAATCTCAGCAGGTGATATTGTAGGGCTATTGGGCCCAAATGGGGCTGGTAAAACCACTACCTTAAGGATGGTTTCAGGAGTTTTACCACCTAGTAAAGGCACGGTTATAATTAATGATTTAGATTTAGATAAAAACGGCTCTCAGCTTAAAAAGTTAATAGGTTTTCTGCCGGAGAATAACCCGTTATATGAGGAGATGACAGTTGAGGAGCATTTAAAATTTTGGGCCAAGCTTAAAGGGATTCCTAAGGAAAAGCAAACTGAAGCCATAGGATATGTAGTGAAAAGTACAGCTATAGATGACGTTTACTACAGACCAATTTCAGAGCTATCCAAAGGATATAGGCAAAGAGTTGGTTTATCTCAAGCACTTTTAACAAAACCTGAGATTTTGATACTAGATGAACCAACTGAGGGGTTAGATCCTAACCAAAGGCAAGAGATTCAAACACTAATCCGCTCTCTTGGTAAAAAACATACGGTTATTATCTCCTCCCATGTTTTATCAGAAATATCCAGAATTTGCAACCGAATTGTCATTATTAATAAAGGTAAAATTGCAGCCGATGATAGTGTGGATAATTTAAAAAACCTAAATGCTACATCAGGGTTAATTGAGCTTGAGGTAAAAGGAGCAGGTATTCTCAAAACACTTCAAAAATTAAATGGGGTAATAGATGTTAAAGAGCAAGGCAATAATCACTTTTTAGTAGAAGTAGAAAAAGGAAAAGATTTAAGGGAACAAATCTTTAGAACAGCAGTTAAAAATAATTGGGTGATATTAACCCTACTTAGAAAACAGATGGAATTGGAAGATGTATTTACAGAGTTAACTAAAGAATAATTATGAGTAGACAAGCAATCTTAACCATAGCTAAAAAAGAGTTTTGGTCATTTCTAAATAGCCCGTTATCTTATGTGACTATTGTTCCATTTCTTTTAATCTCCACCTTTATTTATTTTAGAACCACAGTTGGTTCAGGTGAGGCCACACTCAGACCTTATTTTGAATTACTGCCTTGGTTTTTATTATTTTTAGCTCCGGCCTTATCAATGAAGCTGTTAACAGATGAAACAAGAACTAAAACTATTGAACTCCTATTTGCTCACCCTATTTCAGAACTAGAAATTGCTTTAGGAAAGTTCCTAGGTGCATTTGCTTTTTTCCTGATAATTTTAGCCACGACTCTTCCTTTGCCTATTTCCCTTTTTTATTTTTCTAACCCTGATCCAGGGGTAATTTTTACCCAGTATTTAGGTGCTGCCTTGCTTGGTGCTACCTTTTTATCATTAGGAATGCTTACCTCCTCATATATTAAAAATCCAATAGGCAGTTTTCTATTGGCAGCTTCCTTAAGCTTTGTTTTAATCCTATTTGGGTTTGAATTTATTACCGGCGTCCTACCTTTCCCGATAAGTAGAATCATCGCCGAGCTTGGAGTTTTTACTCATATAAACAATATCGCCAGAGGATTTTTAGATATTCGGGATGTGTTGTATTTTGTAACCTTAACGGCACTTTTTATTGCCGTCACTGTTTTAAAGTTATCTGAGCGAAGGATAGAGGAGAAACCTGCAGAAAAGCGCAAACTACAACTAGCATTAATGTTAATTGTTGGGATTGGGTTTGTTCTAAATATATTCATGTCTTTTTACCCATTACGCTTAGATTTAACCCAGCAAAGATTATTTACCCTTTCTGAGGGAACCAAACAAACACTCAATAAATTACCTGACCGGGTGACAGTTACGGTTTATGCCTCCAGGTCTTTGCCTGCTCCCATGCAGCTTACCCTCAAAGAGGTTAATGATTTATTATCAGACTTTAAAAAATATGGAGGTAAATTAACTGTTAAAAATGTTTACCCTGATGCAGATGTCCAGGGAGCGCAGGAGGCAGAACAAGCAGGGATAAGGCAGGTGGCTTTTAATTCGGTAGGCGCAGGTAAGTTTGAGGTCCAACAAGGGTTTTTAGGGGTATCATTAAGGTATGCTGATAAAACAGAAACAATTCCCTTTATTCAAGATACATCAGATTTAGAATATCAGTTAGTTAGAAGAATTAGAAAACTAACCGGTGATAAAAATAAAACCATTGGCATTTACCAAAGCGGATTTTCTCAAAACCAATTTTTAGATGAGGTAATTAAAACCCAATATGAATTAGAGACTTTGACTATTGATGATTTGCAAGATAAAGAAAAACTAAAAAATATTACTACCCTCGTTGTGATGGACAATTCACCTCAGGAAAGTACAGCCTCCGGACTAATTAAGGGTTACCTTGATGGGGGAGGAAAACTGTTGCTTTTATCTGATGGTGTAATTATTAATCAACAAGCCTTATCGGCTTCTAAATCAGGTTCAAATCTAACTGATTTTTTGTCAGATTGGGGAATAACTTTAAATAAGGACTTGGTATATGATCCCGAATTAAACGAGACCCTATCTTTTAGCGGAGGTGGACGCCGTATTTCTGTCCCATACCCATTCTGGTTAAAAGCGCTACCAGAGGATACTAGTTTTTCGGCTATTGTTGGGTTAAAAACCCTAACTTTTGGCTGGCCAAGTTCAATAGATATACAGCAAAAACAAAATGTAAGTTACAAAAGATTGTGGACAACCTCAGAAAATGGTGGGAAACTAACAGACAATTTTCCAATCTCTCCAGTTCAATTAAATACTTTACCCCAATCACAAAAGCAAAAAATCCTAATTGCAACTGAGGCAGAAAAAGGAGACAGTAGATTAATAGTAGTAGGAGATAGCGACTTTGCCTCTGATGAATTTGTCCAGCAATTTCCGGAAAATGCAGCTTTTGTAACTTACATTTTGTTTTTGCTGTATATCTATTGAACTTGGCCAGCCAAAAGTTAGGGTTTTTAACCCAACAATAGCCGAAAAACTAGTATCCTCTGGTAGCGCTTT
>JAMCTD010000006.1:0-308 GCA_023380995.1 Patescibacteria group bacterium | reverse complement strand
GCAAATAGCATTGATTATTTAGCAGCTGATAAGGATTTAGCAAGTATACCAAGAAAAGTTGCCTCTAGAGCGGTATTTAAGTTTACCAGTCCAATGCAACCATTAATATTTCAATATGGCAACATAGGCATCCCACCACTTATAGTTGCCGGGTTTGGTATTTTTTGGTTAGCTAAAAGAAAAAGGTTAGCTTTAAGAAGATATGAGGCATAGCCTCTAAGCCTCTAATTTACATTATGAGCAGTAAAACTTTATTAATACTAGTAGTAATCCTAATATTACTTGCTGCAGGTGCGGGGTTCAAAATA
>JAMCTD010000005.1 GCA_023380995.1 Patescibacteria group bacterium | reverse complement strand
TAACCCAAGTCTTGAAAGTATTTTTAGAAACTTGATCCCAAGCTGTATTTATTGTGGCCATATTATGCTAATTTTAGCATAATGGAGATTAAAATTGAACCTTAACGTCTGCTTTTTCTTCTTCTGTAGCTTTAAAGAACTCTTCTTTCTTGAATCCAAACATATTGGCAATTAAAACAGAAGGGAATGTTTCTATGGTGTTATTTAAATCCAAAACATTGGTATTATAAAACTGCCTTGAAGCAGCCACTTTTGTTTCTGTATCAGAAAGTTCATCCTGAAGCTGTTTAAAATTTTCAGAAGCCCGAAGTTGTGGGTAGCCCTCAGCCACAGCAAAAAGGGATTTTAAGGCTCCGGACAGTTGATTATTAGCATCAGCAGCCTCGTGTGGAGTCTTAGCGCCTACCAAAGCTGAGCGGGCTTTTGTGACGTTTTCGAACAGCTCTTTCTCATGCTTGGCATAACCTTTAACTGCTTCTACTAAATTTGGGATTAAAGAAGATCTTCTTTTAAGCTGAACATCAATTTGAGACCAGGCTTCACGGACACGGTTACGCAGGGTAACTAAACCATTGTAGGTAGTAAATAACCATAACACCAGTAAAACAACTACCCCCAGGATAATATATCCAATCATCATATGTTAATTTTAAACCATTCTGCAAATTTTTTCCACTCCCAACAATTAACTACATCTTCTCTCTCAACCCAACCTCTTCTAGCCACAGCCACCCCAAACTTCATGTTATCCATCTGCGAAACCTCGTGAGCATCAGTATTTATGATGAATTTAACTCCAAATTTTAAAGCCTGCCTTATCAAATCATCCCTTAAATCCAACCTGTTAGGATAAGAGTTGATCTCTAAAATTTTATTATTACGGCCGGCAAGCTTAAACACTTCTTCCCAATCAGCCTCTGAAGATTCCCTTTCATTAATTAACCTGTTTGTGGGATGGGAAATTATATCAACATAAGGGCTTTGTAAAGCAGCAATTAGCCGTTTGGTGATTTGTTGTTTAGAATCCCGATGTCCGCTGTGGATACCGGCAATACAATAATCAAGCATATCCAAAGCCTCATCCGGCACGCTTAAAGATCCATCCTTAAGGATATCAATTTCGAGGGAATTTATTACCCGAGTACTTTTTGTGTTCTTTTGTAGATTATGGATAAATTTTGTCCTCTTTTCTGTCCACTTAATAATATCTTCTTTGCTAACATTGGTAAAACCGGGAGGATGATCCGAAATTCCCACATAATCATAACCCAACTCTTGAGCTTTCTTAACTATCTCCTCTATGGAATCAAGTCCTGGCCCATGAGAAGGATTTTCTATAGGAAAATTGGAATGTAAATGAAGATCTCCTTTTATATCACTTAAACTTACTAAACTTGGTAACTTATGTTCTAACGCAGCCTCTACTTCTCCCGTATCTTCCCTAATTTCAGGAGGAGGAACTTGCATTTTAAGCGTTTCGTAAACTTCCTCTTCGATTTCTGTTTTAATTAAACTCCCATTCTTTTGTTTCAAACCATATTCACTTAAAGAATAACCCTTATCCTTTGCCACCATCCTTAGGTGTATGTTGTGATTTTTTGAGCCTGTAAAATGCTGTAGCAACGCTCCATAACTTTCCGGTTTACCTACTAATAAATCTACTTGCAAACCACTGCCTAAAATAACTGTAGCTTTGTTCTCACCTTTATCAACAACACGGATTACTTTTGGCATTTTACAAAAATACTCAATAACCTCTTGGGACTTGTTTGAACTTACAGAAAAATCTAAATCACCAATAGTTGCCACCATTCTGCGCAAGGAACCTAACGGATGGGCTTGTAATACGTTGGGGTTTTTCTTTAAATAATCTAAAATTTTATCAGCCTGGGCTGCTGCGTATGGCAATAACATCCGATGATTTTTTTGATTTAAACTCTGAAGACCTAACATAATCTTTTGGGCGATTTTTGCAGAAAAACCCTTGCTTACTAATTCCCCGCTTTTTATTTGTTTTCTTAAATCCTCTAAGTTTTTTACCTTAAGTTCAGCTATTTTTTGAGCAGTCTTTGGCCCGACACCCGGAATATCGAGCAGCTCAAAAACTACCTTAGGTATTCCCTGTTGCGCTTGTTCAAAATGCTTAACTTGCCCGCTGGTAAACAACTCATCTAAATACTGCCGGATTTTCCCTCCCAAGCTAGGCACTTTGGCAAGTTTTCCTTCTTGCCAGATATCATAAACTTCAGTTGTTGAGTGTTCTATACTGTCAGCAGCATTTTCATAGGCGCGGATTTGAAAAATATTGCCCATTTCTTTAATAGTTAAAGCAGCAGCCATATTACGCAGCATTTTTGCAACTTGAGAGTTGGTAAATTCCATTAAGAAGATTTTACCACTTAATGACTTTACTGTGCTAAAATTTCTAAATTATGTTCAAAAAAATCAACTTCTTTATTTCTTCTTTAATCCCTCAAAAACTATATTGGCATTTGGCTGGTTTAATTCACCCCTGGGAAGGAGTGCTAGAAGGAGTAAATAACCCTAAACTGCTTTATCAACAAAGTGAAGGCATAACGCTACTGTTAAAAAAACTAAAACTGATCAGTAAAAAAACTTCTGTTTTGGATATTGGTTGCGGGGTGGGAAGAATAGAATATGCTTTAAATAAACATGTTTATAAATGTATTGGCATAGATATTGCCCCTTCTATGATTAAACTTGCTCAAAAAAATGTTAAAGCTAAAAATGTTGAGTTTTTAGTCACCAACGGAAAAGATTTAAAAGCTGTAAAGGACCAAAAATTTGATCTTGTTTTTTCTATCATAGTATTCCAGCATCTGCCAAGAAAAATCTTTTTAAATTATTTAAAAGAGGCGGGCGTAGTGTTAAACAAAGGGGGGAAAATATTTTTTCAAATCCCCATTTATTGGCAGCAAAAACCCAAGGAACCTCCGGAAAATCATCCTTGGGCATTACGTTTTTATCAAACAAAAGAACTTCAAAAAAGCTTGGAAAAACTAAATTTCAAAGAAGTTCAATTTTTAGATGTGGGAGGAAATAAACTTAAAGGAGCAAAAAAACAGGCATTTGTTTTGGCAACAAAGTAAAACAACTCCGGTTATTTTTTATTAAACTCACACCAACGTTCAAAAAAAATGTCAAAACGATTGGCAACTTTTCTTCCATCTTTTGCTGCTTTAACTCTTTGTTGGTTCTCAAGCCTTCGGCCAACCAAGTCCGGCGTTACATAAACCATAACACCGTTTACAAAATCTATTTCACTTGCTTGCCTATGTGAAGAATTTTCTGGATTTTTCATATTAATAGGATTATAACTAAAAAGTATATATAAGTCAAACTATAAGCTATTTACGGACTCACAATCAAAAAATTTGAAACCCTTACACAGATGATACACTCTATAAGCGTGTAATTCTAAATGCCACTAAAGTACTAAAACCCAACACAAGCAATGCGCTCACCGCAATCTTAAGACCCATATCAAAAGATTGGGGATAATAACTAAATATTATTTCATGTGTGCCTACCGGTACTTTAACTGCTCTAAATATTAAATTGGCCGGACTAATTTTGCTATCCTGGCCGTCAATTTTTGCTCTCCAACCATCTTCATATTGATCTGCCAGTATCAATATTTCCTCCTGGTCTGTTTTAGTTTTTATTTTTACTTGATTTGGGCTAAAACTGATAACCTCTGCTGAGCCTGTTCCTGTAACTGCCTTTGTATTTAAATTTGCAGATAAAACTGCCACGGTCCTTGGATCGAAAGATGGGTTAGCCATGATGTTTTCTATTTGTGATGGAGACGCAATTAAGAAGGATTTGGCAAAATATGCTTTTGGCAAAGCATTAGAATTTTCCAGTATCATGGCAGAACCGTCCTGGAATACTTTTTGATAATTGGTTTTCTTAAATCCTGCATCAATTAAACCACCAGGAATTTCACCTTTTTCATTTTTGCCTATGACAATGAAGTATTTGACACTAGCTGCATCAATAAAGGCAGATTGATAATTTGTTAATTCTTCATAACGGCTTGTACTGCTTGATAATAAATTGCCATTGTTAATATGGCTCATGATTTTACTAAACTGCAATAGATGAAGCACATCATAACCCTCAATAGATTGTAATTTATAAGCAGCCCAGGTGTTGGGAGGTAACACTTGAGCATGTTCACGCCCGATACGGAATTGTCCAGTATATTTTTGTAAAAATTGTAAGGCAGGGGTTTGAGGAAACACAAGTTCTTCTGGTACGAATGGATTAAATTTTAAAAAATACCTGCTTAAATCAAAGGCTAAAATTATAAATAAAATAGAACAGATAATTGATAACCGGTATTTTGTGGGGAAGTTAATTTTTATGATAATTACATAGATCAATCCAATAATTGATACCTCAACAAACGGTAGTATGCAGTTACGAAATGCAATTAAAGCATCTGCTGATTGATAATTAGCCATACCATAAGCTAACCAGGTTCCCAGTAACATACCGGTAAAAATTGCCCAAGACCAAATAAGACATTTTCGGAAGCTATCTCGTTTACTTGATATTATTTGGTTTAAAGAGAATGCAGCAAGTATAGATACGGCAAAGGTAGTGACAAAAAGCATGCGTGAGGCAAATGATTGAGTTAAAAATGGCATTTTAAAACTGTAAATTAAATAAGATAAAGGATTATTAAAACAGAGAATAATTGAAAAAATAAGCAGGAGGAAGAAAAAATAAGTGATACGAGTCCGTCTAAGAAATAATACCGCAAATATAATCAGTGGCAATGTTAGACTGCCAACAAAATTACTGCTTTCGAAATAATTTAACCACCCCCAATAATTATTAGTTACAGGGTTACCGAAAAAATCTGCTACAAAAAATCTAATAAAATTTGTAAGGGGTAACAAACCAAAGTTAACTTGTTCTGTGTAGCTTTCTGTTGCACGGATTGATTTCTGTACTAATTCGAGGGTAGGTAACAACTGCGGCGCAGAAATAGCTAAAGATAAAATCATGGCCAGAAATATAGGTAAAAATCTAGCTAAAGATTTTAATAAGTCGTAAGTAAACAATCTGGCAACGGTAAAAATAAATACGATCACAAAAGAATAGACAGTAACTTGCGGATTACCCGAGAGGATAGTTAAAGTGAGTGACAAGGTTAAAATAAGAGGATAGCGCATCTTGTGCATTCTGGCATAGCGTTCTATTAAGAATAAAGAGATGGGCAGGTATGCCATCCCCCAAACAGCAGTACCAAATTCTACCCAGGTAGTCATTAAACCGCTTAATGCAAAAATAATGCTTCCTGTTAATCTGGCTAATTTTGAGTCTAACCAGGTGCCCAAAAACAAATACATGCCAAGAGCGGCCAGCAATGTTTGAGCAAAAATAAAAAGTCCCCAACCGGCATACTTCAGAAAAAGTAATAAGTTGAGAGGATATAGGGCCGCTGATTGATAGTTAGCAAGCAAGGGGGTACCTGTAAATGCATATGGATTCCAAAGTGGCCATTGTAGGTTTTTGATCTGATCTACAGCCAGATATTTCCAAATAAATAGTAATGAAAATACATCTGATATCAGAGGATTTTGAACTGGAATCTTATAAAAATCAAACCAGGGCGAATAACTGGCCACCAGTAAATCTCCGGGAAAAGGAATTTTGCCGAATATAAAAAATTTGTAATATATGGCGAAGATAATGACGGTAAGCAGCAGAGGAGAAAGGATGCGTACTAGTTTTCTGTCCATGGTTTATCAATAATGGTTTATCAATATAAGACGATGCAACAAATATGAATTACAGAAGCTTTTTAAATTCATCCAGAGATAAATTAATAGCCTTTAGAATACCATTTAGTAATGCACCTTTACGGATCACTTTGTGGTTGGGAACAGTTACTAATTGTTTTACTCCGCTTTGGATTCTTACAAGTCTTATATGACTGCCTTTTTGTCTGGAAACAGCAAAACCGATTTTCTCTAAAGCTTTAATTACCTCTTTACCACTAATTTGAGGAGCATTTGACATTTATGGGGTAGAAACCTGAACAGGCACAATAAAGCGGTCTTTATGCACTTTACCCTCATCTACCTTATCCTTACCTGCATCTTCTAAATAAAGCTCCATAGCCTCTTTAATATTCTCCATGGCTTCTTCTAGGCTATTTCCTTGAGAGGTGCAACCTGGAAGATCAGGAATC
>JAMCTD010000004.1 GCA_023380995.1 Patescibacteria group bacterium | reverse complement strand
TTGCAAAAATTGGCTTAAATAAAGCTAGTTGGGTACAAACTAGGTCTGACCACCTACCCCGAAAAATAATTTTCATAAATCTTCAACCAGAAAATTGTTTTGAGGTGTCGAAATTAAGATTTCGACTCATGAAATAAATACTTAAAGATTATTTCTTTGTGTCATCAAAACCATCAATTTTGCGTTGTTCTTCAAACAGCATCTGATCTCTGACTTCTTCAGCATCTTTGTCAGTATAGGTACCATCTTTGACTAATGCCCGAATTGCCATTTCTTGCTCTGGACTGATATGAAGATGCGAAGGAACCCACCTGTATCGAGTAACCTCCCCTCTTCTGAACAGAAGCGAGAACAAGGATGGGGAGGCTTGAAGAGTGTGATTGTTTATTTCATGTTTTGATAGTTTCACAGCTTCTAGGAGTTTTCTTTTTGTTATATTCCCTGATGTTTGAACATACAGATAATTAATTGTAATATCATCATCTGTATCAACATGTAAGTTTACTTCTTCTCCATTCATAATAGGACTGGAAAGAGTTTCCACAGCTCCAGGAATAAGGCGTGTTACTTTTAATGTTTTTCCGTGACTTACAACTATGCGCTCAATTGTCATTGATAAATTATATATACCCTACATCTATAAATCAACTACTATAAGTCTAGCACATATCTCAATTAATAGCAAATTTCCTCATAGGGTTGGATTATTTTTCTGATTTTGGCCAGATAAAATAGAATTCTTCGAGTTTTTTCCCTTTAATATTTGTTTCAGATATTTTTACCATTTTTTCATTAAATTGGCTGGTACAGCGGAAAATAGGTCTTGATTTCGAATCGTAGTGCACCTCTTCAATTTCCAAACCAGTAAGTTGTTGAGCTCCATTATTTAGAACCTTCACTACATTTGCCTCTGCAGAGATAAAATTAGAATCTTTTTTGATGGTTCTGGCCTCCTGGGGAAAATCCCTGTAGCCACCAATGACGAATACGTTTAAATGACCCAGCATTTTATATTCCTGAGCCAGGGGCCAAAGTAGATGGGGATTTTGATATTCCCGATAAAAGGTAACTACTTCTCCATAAGCAGGTCCCAGATCAGGAACATATGCATCGGGACTTTCATAAAAAGGCTTTTTTGAAGGATCCTTTAAATAAATAAATCTCCCTTCCTGAATATTGCTTTTTCCGACATATGCCCCACTTCTTAATTGCTGGTAGACACTATTAAATGCCTGATCTTTATATGAACGGGCGCTTTCTTTCCAAAGAGGATCTATATTTGAAGTATTATTTTCAGGGGTTTTGACGGCTGTAATTTGAGGGACGGGAATTTCCCGTCTGGGCGAGCATCCGGCAACCGCTCCAGCGATTGCAACCAAACTTAGCCCCAAAAATTCTCTGCGAGTTAAAGACATCGGCGTGATTATATCACTAGTGAAGTAATTCTTGAAGCAGATTATGTTTAACCACGCTGTACCCCGATAAAGTCTATCTTTGGGAAAAGCATTTTAACACAGGCGTGGAATTTGTCTGATAGTTTAGTGGAAAATTTTCCGTATCCTGAATTATCCGTGTGGGCAGTCAGCATATTTTCATACCGCTGGATTAGTTCTAAAATCTTATACCCTTCTTTGTTGTATTCGTCCTGATATTTGTCAGCGTCTTTCTCGTATTTATCGTGGAGTAATTTAAATTCTGACAGCAAACCTTCATTCTCTTTTAGCATTTGCTGAAAAACCAGCTGATACTTGGCGGCCATAGAACAAATACTATATTAAATACGGTATAATTTACCACCATGAATTTTTGGGAGAAGTTACCAAAACCTATTTATATATTGGCTCCAATGGATGGAGTTACAGATACTGTGTTTAGACAAATAATGGTGTCTACAGGAAAACCTGATGTATTTTTTACCGAATTTGTGCCTGTTGATGCCTTAATTTCAAAAGGATATAAAAAAGCTTTGGAATCCCTAAGATTTACAGAGACAGAAAGACCAATTGTTGCCCAAATTTGGGGGTCTAACCCCGAACATTTTTACAAAGTGGCAGGACTTCTTAGTAAGTTAGGGTTTGATGGGATTGATATCAATATGGGTTGTCCTGATAAAAATGTCATTAAACAAAATGGGGGTTCTGCTTTAATTAAAAATCCAAAACTGGCCAAAGAAATTATTACAGCCACAACAAAAGGAGCAAAAGGTTTACCAATTAGCGTGAAAACCAGGATTGGTTTTGATAAGATCGATACTGAAAACTGGGTTACCACCCTTTTGCAAACACCCATCTCTGCCCTTACTTTACATCTTAGAACAGTCCGTGAAATGTCCAAAGTACCTGCTCATTGGGAAGAAATCAGCAAGGCTGTAAGGATTAAAGACAAGCTTAAATCTAAAACGCTAATTATAGGAAATGGTGATATCAAAAGCCTCCTGGAAGCCCGGGATAAATGCAATCAATACGGGATTGACGGAGTCATGATTGGTGAGGGAATATTTGAAAATGTTTGGCTTTTTAATGAGAATATTGAAGTTCAAAATGTCCCTGCACAAGCAAAAATACGCTTACTTTTAAAACACCTAAAGCTTTTTAAAAAAACCTATGGGGAGACAAAACACTTTGAACTTATGAAAAAGTTTGTCAAATGCTATGTAAATAATTTTAATGGGGCATTCGTCAGCCGGGAAAAGCTCATGCAATCTAAAACTTTAGATGAACTAATCCAGGCTGCTAAAGAATTAAACAGGGCAAATTAACGCATAGATTGGATTGTTGGGAATTACTTTTGGATATGAGGTAAGTCTTGGCAAGTCTTTACCAAAGACAACTCTTACCTTTTTAGTCTTTTTCTTTTCTGTATTTTGAAATTTCTGCCATTTTTTGTATTTATCCTCTGACAGGTGCATAGTCCCACTGCAAACTTTGTTGCCACATTTGCAGATATGTGTGCAGGGATTACAGCTTTTTCCTCTTGGGCTAAGCAGGTAGGAAATTGTCAGCTCTTCCCCAGGTTCAATCTTTCTTAGGGTAAAAAACAAACTATGGCCTTTGTATATATAAATCCAGCAATTTGGCGCGCAAGAGTGGTTTAAAAGGTGAATACCAGGTTTTTCCAAATCTGGGTAAATGGAAGCCTGGTCTGAAAAATATGTTAAATAAAGACCATTTTTATCATTCTCTAAATCATACTCAGCAGTTTTTATTACCTTTCCCAAATAATCACCGATTACTGTTCCTGCACTGATCTCCTTTTTGGCAAAGACCCCGTATCCTTTTGTTTTTGTTTTTTTAATCTGCCAATAATCTTCTTTTAATAAAAACATAACCTTTTTCTAGCTCTTTAAGAGGATTTTAATAAAAGCCTGCAGACTATCCCAATCATGAATTGATATAGGAATAACCTCTTTTTTATCAACCTTTTTCAGTTTAGTTTTTTTAAGGTCTGATTTGGTAAGTAAAATAATCTCTTTTTTCTTTAAAAGCTCAGGATTAAATTTTTTAAGCTCTTCCCTGATAATTTTATAATCCCTTAAGGGATTATCTGATTCAGAAGAAATACAGTGAAGTAGAAGTTTTACTTTTTCTATATGTTTTAAGAATTTATGCCCTAAACCTTTACCCTCTGAAGCCCCTTCTATTAAACCCGGTATATCTGCCAAAACCCTACCTTTTAAAACCCCCAAGTTGGGTTCTAAGGTGGTAAAAGGATAATCACCAATTTTGGCATTGGCATTGGTAATCTCATTTAAAAGAGAGCTTTTTCCTGCATTTGGCAGCCCAATCAAGCCAAAATCTGCAATTAATTTAAGTTTTAGCTTTAATCTTTTTTCTTGACCTCTAAGTCCCTTTTGAGCATATTTTGGGGTGGTATTGCTTGGAGATTTAAAAAATTCATTGCCCCTTCCCCCAAGCCCTCCTTTTGCAAGCAATATTTCTTGACCTTCATCTGTTAATTCAATCTCATTACCCTTTTCATCTGTTAAAAAAGTCCCCACAGGCATTGTTAATATCAAATCTTTTCCGCTTGCTCCTGATCTTATTCCTGCTCCTCCTTTTTCACCATCCTCAGCCTCCAAAACTTTTGTGGAAAGAAATTGTTTTAAGGCATATATATCTGATGTAGCCCTCACGTAAACATCTCCACCCCTGCCTCCATCCCCTCCATCAGGCCCCCCGCCTTTTTTAACCCTAAAGGAAACACACCCTGCTCCTCCATGCCCTCCCCGTATAGTAATTTCTGCCTCATCTATTAACATAATGTGTATTATATGCTATCTGCAGGTATATGAGTCGTTTGAGTAACAACGTAAGGAGATATTCAGGATAATTTTAAATCTGTCCAGCTGCCGCAGCTTCTCTGATAGCTTCTTCTTCTCTCCATTTAGCCTTGATAACACGCTCTCCAACTATAATGTCTTGTTTGGTATGCGCAGGAAATAGAAGTTTTGATATTTCATCCAAGCCTACCCATGAAAAAGTATCTTCCTTAAAGGGATCAAATACTTTTGAGCTTTTCACTTCAGCATAAAATACGTAATTGAATTTATCCAGTACATCGTGGAAATAATCATAGACCGGATAAATATTCTTCACTTTAAGGTCTAAGTTTAACAACTCGTTTACAACCCGTTGAAAAGATCCCTGGGGATCTTCCCCCTCTAAACCATGTCCTCCTAAGGTGGACCACAAAGGAAGGATTTTGTCTTTCTGCTTAGATTGGCGCAGGAGAATTTTGTGAGTTTTCAGACTGTAGAGGAATCCGCTTGCATAAAAGGAGGTTTGCATTAGGGGCACAGTATAACATTTTACAGATTAATTAACAAATGTTAAAGCAAAGCCTGTTTTACCTGCCCTGCCTGTCCTGCCTATTCTGTGAATATAATCATCATATGTTTGAGGAAGGTCATAATTTATAACGTGTGTGACATTATCTATATCCAGTCCCCTGGAAGCAACATCTGTAGCTAAAAGTATTTGGATTTCACTGCGTTTAAAGCTTTCCAAAACCCTTCTTCTTTGGCTTTGGTTTTTATTGCCATGCAAAGCTCCTGTTTTAAACCCTCTAAACTCAAGCTCCTTATGCAACCTTTCAATTCCATGTTTAGTTGTACCGAAAATTAAGACTTTGTCAAAACCATCTTTAATAAGTAAATCATGCAGTTGATCAATTTTTGTTTGGGAACTTGCTACCTTAATAACATCCTGTTGAACATTCTCAGAGGTATCCTGTTTTTTAATGGAAATCGTCAAAGGGTTTGTAACAAAAAAACGTAAAATATCCTGCACTTTAGAAGAAATTGTGGCAGAGAAAAAAAGTGACTGGCGCACTTTGGCCATTTTAGAAATAAAATATTTAACATCATTAATAAATCCTATATCCACCATCAAATCAACCTCATCCAAAACAATATTTTCAAAATCCTGCAAATATATTACTCCCCTTTCAACTAAATCCTTTAACCTACCTGGTGTAGCAACGACTACACTTGGATTTCTTCTTAAGTCCTGAATTTGCCTGTACATACTTGTACCTCCAATTATCAGGGTGGAATAAATTCTCATACTAAAACTTAAGTTTCTAAATTCCTCATTAATTTGAAGGGCCAGCTCCCTGGTAGGAGCAATAATTAAGGCTCTTTGGTTTCTATTTTTAAAAAGTTTATCTATTAAAGGGATTAAAAAAGCTGCAGTTTTACCAGTACCTGTACCTGCAAGTCCAATCACATCACTCCCTTTAAGAATTGGCTCTATAGCCTGATGGAGGGGATGGAG
>JAMCTD010000003.1 GCA_023380995.1 Patescibacteria group bacterium | reverse complement strand
GGGGTGTATTTGGTCATAATTTGGTAAGGTGTTTTTAATCCTTTGTTTAAATAATCTTCCCTTAGAGCTTTTCCCACCCTTTCTATTGCTTCATCCCAGGAGTTAAATTTAACTACCAGCGAACCGTAGATTCCATACCCAAAAGGATTATATGAATTATTTATCACCCTTTTGCCGCCGTTTGATTCCTGCATGGCAATTGAAGGCAATAATCTATAGTCCAGTTGGTATTTATCTGCAACTTGGACAAAGGTATTGCTGGAGGCAGATAAGACAGATTTATAGCCTGTAAAAAAATCTTCAATTATTTTCGACCTGGCATCTGCTTGTTCAATTTCATCTGAAATTGAGCTTGTGGATTCGGGCAAAGCTGCATATAACTTAAAACTTTGGACGTTGGGTTTAACAAATTTAGTGGTAGATAAATATAAGGAAAAGCATAGGGAGAAAACTAAAGTTGTGAGTGCGGTTGCAAACCAAAAAGCCACAAAATACAACGAGGTTTGTTTTGTATTTATGGTCGTGATTTGAAAGCCTCTTGGCAGGTATTGATTGTCCATCTGCGATAAAATTTCCGTAATTGATAGTAACTCTAATTTTTAGATTTTGTCAACCCTGACTTAAATTTTGGCTCCAAGGGGTTTTTAAGGCTAGTTAAGCTCTAAAATGGTAGTTGCTAACTCTTTTGGATCGTGGCGGAAAAGATGCTCCCTGATATGGTAAACCGCCAGTTGCTTCTTAATTATTTTTATATCAGGGGATAGTTTACGGCAAACTTCTTCATCAATTTTAACTACGTCCTGGCCTTCTTTCTTGTATATTCTTAAAACTTCCGGATCCAAACCGTTTGAGTTTGTAATCATATAATCAATTCTCTCTTTATCCTCCAAATAGGACAGAAATGATCTTAAATAGTCAGAAGCCTTAAAGCAATCAGTTTCCCCTCTTTTGGTCATCAAATTTAAGACAAGTATTACTTTGGCTTTTGATGCCACAATTGCTTCTTTGATACCATTTACCAAAAGATGAGGCAAAATTGAGGTATATAAATCCCCTGCAGAAAAAATAATTTTATCAGCTGAGGCTATATCAGAAATTACTTCCGGGGTAGGATCAGCATTAGTATCAAAGTAAATCCTGGTAATTTTTTGCTTCGGGTTGTAATCCTTGCTTTCTCCGCGCAGATCTATATTGGTTTCACCCTCAATTTCATCTCCTCCAACTAACTTGGCAGATAGGTTCAATTCTGATAAAGAAACAGGCTGAACTTTGGCCCTAATTCTAAAAAGAAGCCTTTCAGCTTCAGTTCCACGGTCAGGACCTTTATAAATTTGTTCAAGCCTTGCAGCAATTAAATTGCCAAAACTATGCCCTTTTAAGGGGCCTGAGAGGTCATTTAAGCGGTCATCGAACAGCTTTTGGGCAACTTGGCGTTGTTTTGGGTCTTCCATTAAAGCAAGCAGGCATTGTCTGATATCCCCCGGGGGTAAAATTCCAACTTCTGTGCGCAGTTTCCCGGATGAACCTCCTGAATCCCAGGTTCCCACCACAGCACTGATTAACTCTGGTTGGTTTAGCTCCACCAATCCTCTAAGAAGCGAGAAGTGCCCGGTTCCCCCACCAAAAGTAACTATCTTTTGCTGGTAAGGGTATTTTCTGCCATTACTAGATGTCATTTGGGAATTATTATACCATTGATGTTAAAATATTGAGTACATGAGCCGAGGTGATGGAATGGCAGACATGTAGCGTTCAGAGCGCTATGAGAGCAATCTCGTGCAGGTTCAACTCCTGTCCTCGGCACAAGATAGGACAGTGTCTTCATTGAAGGCATAAATAAGGATATTATATAGAGAATTTCTATGATAGTATCAAATAAAATACTGGTAAACACGTTATGTCATACAAAGCTACTTTATCTGGGGTAATAGGGTTATTATTTGTAGTTGCACTAGGTTTAATTGTTTTTGGATTGATTTTTCCACGCTTATTTGGTTTCTATTTTATTGATCCTAAAGCTCCGTGTATGTTACCAGTATGGCCTCCTCCTTATGGTTGTTCAGGTAATACTCTGGCTCATAAAATTGGGCTCATTGCAATTCTTTTTGGTATTACAATTTTGATAATTGAAGCATTCCTGCTTCTTGGGAGATTAATTTTTAAGAAGTTTAAAAATTAGCTAAAGAATCTAAATTTTAAGTGATTCCTTTTTCTTCCTCCTCAGATTGATATACCTCTATTTAACAAGTTAAAATGTGGCAGGAATTCTAGGGGAAGCGGTTCAAAATGAACAAATTCTTTTAAACCTCGAATACTTGGTTCAAAATAAGAACTGTCTTCAGCACAAGATAGGACAGCGCCTTCGTTAAAGGTGCGAATATATTGATATAATGGGCTAATTTGGTGATTCAATGTGCCATTATAATTCCAAGCGGGTCCAGAGGGAAGCCAAAAAGTATTAGACGTTATACTAGAAGCTTTAAGCCCAAGCTATCAAGTTAGGGGGTAAATTTATTAGGATTAAAAAGGAAGATTTCGATCATTTTCTCCTCACGCTAAAAATAGGAAGCTTGAGTCTGGTACATAACTAGATCTATCTTATCCCAGCAATCCAAAACCCTTTTAAGATGTAGCAAATCAAGGCCAGATATGTATTTTTAGCAAAGTTTAATATTCCCCTGGTTTCCT
>JAMCTD010000002.1 GCA_023380995.1 Patescibacteria group bacterium | reverse complement strand
GGGGAATATTAAACTTTGCTAAAAATACATATCTGGCCTTGATTTGCTACATCTTAAAAGGGTTTTGGATTGCTGGGATAAGATAGATCTAGTTATGTACCAGACTCGTCAGTAATATCTCTCACAAAATGATATAATTTGACTCACGCCGCGTTCGTCTAGTGGCCTAGGACATCGGATTCTCATTCCGGAAATCAGGGGTTCAACTCCCCTACGCGGTACTTTAGATTACTAAATAATACTTAGGGTTGATTAGTAATTTTGCTTCTGATACGCTGAAGATTATGGAACAAGGGGCTAATAGACCGCCTGTTCGCCTTCCACCAATACCAGCCCAAGGCAAGGTGCAACGGACTAAGCGGACAAACAGACACATTCTTCATTTAAAAATTGCCATAATTTCCATATTAACGATATTCTCTCCGTACCTTCTTAGTTTGCTGTACCCTTTAACCCCACAGCTTTTAATCCTTACAGTTTTTATTAGTGCAATTATATCTGTAATACTTTTGTTTTATTTGTTAAAACCACTTAGTAATCTGGTAACAAGTGCTGAAAGTCTCTCAAATGGCAACTTTAACCAACGTGTTGATATAAAATCAGGTGACGAGCTTGAAGATGTGGGCAATGCATTTAATTTTATGGCAGACAAACTCTCTAAAGCCTTTCAGCGACTTGAAGGGGAACAACATATTGCCATCTTAGAAAATAGTAAGTTAAACGAAATTCTTTCTTCAGTAATAGATGGCATTATAGCTTTAGACTTTAATAAAAATATAATTTTTTTAAATAAAGTCTCAAGAGAGTTAACCGGTTACAATGAAGCTGAAGTTTACGGAAGACCTGTAGATCAAGTTATTCACTTTCTTTCAGAACAGGAGGAAATCCTACCTAAAACTTATTGCCGGGGAAATTTTAATCAAACTGCAAAGCTTATTGGCAAAAGAGGGAAGCAAACAAAAGTTAACTTAATAACAACACAGGTTGGTACTGCTATACAAACTAACTTAAGTTGTATTGTAATCCTGCATGACTTATCCAGAGAAGAAGAATTGGAACAAATGAAATTAGATTTTGTATCAATGGCGTCACACGAGCTTAAAACACCTCTTACCAGTATTATCGGTTATCTATCAGTGTTTCTTAATGAGACAAAAGACAAAATTCCCAAGGACAGTTTGCCTCTTTTAGACAAAGCTTTTATTGCTGCTCAACAGCTTCAAACACTAATTGCCAATTTATTAAGTGTTAATAAAATAGAACGGGAGCAATTGTCTATTTCTCTCGAACCGGTCGACTACTTTGCCATACTTTCCAAAGCAATTGAAGACTTAAGAAACCAAGCCAATCAAAAGAATATTGTTTTATCTTTAATCACTCCGGGAAAAAATTTACCTAAGATATTAGCTGATCCGATACGTTTAGGCGAAGTAATCACTAATCTTTTATCAAATGCCATAAATTATACAAACCCGGGCGGAAAGGTAGAAATTACTGTAAAAATATCGCTTACAGAGGTAACAACTATTGTCTCCGATACAGGCATTGGTATACCCCAAGAAGCAATGCCTCATCTTTTTAATAAATTTTTTAGGGTTTCCAGCCGCCTGCAAAAAGCAAATAAAGGAACTGGTTTAGGATTGTATATTACCAAATCCATTATTGAAAAGCTCCGTGGTAGAATTTGGGTACAGTCTGAAGTAGGCAAAGGAAGCAGGTTTTTCTTCACCTTACCAATCATAATGCAAAATACTGGAATTTTAGACACTAACAAATTTATCTCTCAAGCTATTCAATCAGGAACTTTGAATTATTGACCAAGCTTATGAAGAGTTGATATACTGATTATTATAAAGATATGGAACCAGCTGTTAAAAAAATCCTGCTCGTAGAGGATGAGGATTTTATAAGGGAGTTGTATACCAGACAGCTTACCAAGGCAGGTTTAGTAGTTAAAAACGCGGTTGATGGACTGGCCGGCTTGGAAATCTTGAAAAATGAAACCTTTGACCTGCTTCTTTTAGATATCATGCTTCCGGGAATGAATGGTTTACAGCTTTTAAGGGAATTTAAAACTCAAAATCCCTCCTCACCAATGATCACCATACTTCTGACCAATTTAGGCCAGGAAGCTGTAATCAAGGAAGGATTTGAATTAGGCGCTCAAGCCTATCTCATAAAAGCCTCCTATACTCCGGATCAAGTTGTCAGCGAGGTAAAAAATGCGCTCTTCGGTAGCCAACCTCCTATTTCAAATCAAATTATTAAGCAATAAACCATTATGGATGGATCTACTAAAAAAATATTACTGGTTGAAGATGATGATTTTGTTAGAGAGTTATATCTTAGACAACTAACTAAAGCAAATCTCTCTGTTAAAACTGCAACAGCAGGAGATGAAGGCTTGGAAATCTTGAAAAATGAAACCTTTGACCTGCTTCTTTTAGATATCATGCTTCCGGGAATGAATGGTTTACAGCTTTTAAGGGAATTTAAAACTCAAAATCCCTCCTCACCAATGATTACCATCTTACTTACTCATCTTGGCCAAGAAGCAATTATTAAAGAAGGGTTCAAATTAGGAGCCCAGGCCTATCTGATTAAAACATCTTATACTCCTGATCAAATTGTTGATGAGGTAAAAAAAGCCCTTTTCAACACCCAACCTGCTTCTTAATAAATAATTATCAATTTCTGAATTTATCTTAAGAATGGAACCAGAAGTAATGCGACAATATTTACCACTTTAATCATGGGATTAATTGCTGGACCCGCCGTATCTTTATATGGATCGCCTACTGTATCCCCAGTTACTGCTGCTTTGTGAGCGTCGCTGCCCTTCCCGCCCAATTTTCCGCTCTCTATATACTTTTTTGCATTATCCCAGGCAGCTCCTCCTGTCGTCATAGAAACTGCCACAAAAATACCTGTAACAATTGACCCTACTAGCATTCCGCCCAAAGCAACCGGTCCCAAAGCAAAACCAACAATCACCGGGGACAAAACAGGAATTAAAGCAGGCACTAACATTTGTTTTTGCGCTGAAGAAGTGACAATAGCAACACACTTTGCATAATCTGGCTTGGCCGTCCCTTCCATTATCCCTTTAATAGTTTTAAATTGCCTTCTTACTTCCTCCACAACTGCCCCGCCTGCCTTACCCACTGCCTCCATAGCAAAAGAAGCAAATAAATATGGCAACGACCCACCAACAAAAAGACCCACTAAAACTTTAGGATCAGATAAAGAAAAACTTAACTCATTTGAGCCTGAAAACTCCTGGGCGTATGCGGAAAACAAAACCATGGCTGCCAAAGCAGCAGAACCGATGGCATAACCTTTGGTAACTGCTTTAGTAGTATTGCCCACTGCATCCAAAGGATCTGTCACGCCACGGACTTTTGCAGGAAGATTGGCCATTTCAGCTATACCGCCTGCATTGTCAGTAATAGGGCCAAAAGCATCTATTGCCACCACAATTCCTGCCAAAGAAAGCATCGTCACTCCGGCTAAAGCTATTCCATAAAGACCGGCAAAAAGAAAACTCAGTATAACTGCTGCAGAGATCAAAATTATCGGCCAAAAAGTTGAACGCATAGATAAGGCCAATCCGGCAATAATATTGGTTGCATGTCCGGTTTTTGAAGCGTTTGCCAGATTTTGAACAGGTGCATACTGAGTACCTGTATAATATTCTGTAATCAAAACCATTCCTGCCGTAACCAACACCCCGATTAAACTGGCAAGGTATAAATTAAAAGTTGAAAAAGTACCATTACCACCCATCAAGCTACTTGTCACCGGATAAAATAAAATTGCACAAAAAACGGCAGTTACTATCATACCGCGGTAAAGTGCCTTCATTATGTTTTTGCCTGTTAGCTTTACAAAGAAGGATCCTATCACTGAAGCAAAAATTCCCATAGCCAATATCAGAAGAGGAAAAATTACTGCACTTGAGAAACCTGGAAAAAGCAATTGTCCCAAAATCATGGCTGCAATAGCAGTAACAAGATATGTTTCAAAAATATCCGCTGCCATTCCGGCATCATCACCCACATTATCTCCTACATTATCAGCTATCACCGCCGGGTTTCTGGGATCATCTTCAGGAATACTCATCTCCAGTTTCCCTACCAAATCAGCTCCCACATCTGCCCCTTTGGTAAATATCCCTCCTCCAAGCCTGGCGAAAACACTAATCAGCGACCCTCCAAACCCTAAACCAATCAAAGATTTTAAATCCCCACCTGTGTACTGATAAAAACCAAAAACTGCAGCCAAAGCCAAACCTACCACCAAAAATCCTGTTACTGCCCCGCCTTTGTAGGCCAAAGAAAAAGCCTCTGATAAGCCCTTTTTAGCTTCTTCTGCCACCCTGACATTTGCCCTTACAGCTACACTCATACCAATAAATCCAGCCAGCCCGGACAGCACTGCTCCAACCAAAAAACCAACAGCAGTATTTTGGCCTAAGGCAAAATAGATTAAAATTGTTAAAGCTATAGCCACAAGCGCCACAACTTTGTATTGTCTTTGTAAGTAAGCTGCTGCTCCAATTTGGATGGCTGAAGCAATCTCCTTCATTTTTTCATCACCGGAGTCTCTTTTTAGAACATCAATAACCAGCCAAAAGCCATATGCTAAAGCAGCTACTACGGCAGCCCAAATGATTAAGTTTGCGTTATTTACTATGAAATTCATGAAAATTTATTGAGGCAGTATTTAAAATCTACAATAGGCTATAAGATTAGTCAAGAGGCAGCTGTACAAATTCTTCATCCTTTAAGCCAGATAGGCTGGAGGAGGAGCTGGTATGCGCCTGCGTGAGGCTGGTTGTGGAGGTTTAACCAAAGCTACTTTTAGCACCTCATCCATGTGTTTGACAAAAACAAACTTTAAGTCTTTTTGCACATAATCTGGAATATCTTCCATATCTTTTTCATTATCTGCAGGAGCTATTATTGTTTTTACTCCTGCCCTGTGGGCTGCCAAAACTTTCTCCTTAAACCCACCAATCTCTAAAACTCTACCTCTTAAAGTTACTTCACCTGTCATAGCTACTTCCTTATGTACAGGGATTTTGGTAAAAGCAGACACAATAGCTGTGGTTAAAGCAATACCAGCTGAAGGCCCGTCTTTAGGGATTGCCCCTTCCGGAACATGAACATGCACATCTACTTTTTGGAAAAATCTCTCCGGCAATCCCAAGCTGGCAAAATGAGCCCTCACATAAGACAAGGCTGCCTGACCTGATTCTTTCATTACATCACCCAGTTGTCCTGTTAAAAGTAGATTGCCTCTTCCAGGCATTAAAGTAACCTCGATAAATAATACTTCTCCTCCAGCCTCAGTTACAGACAGGCCTGTCACCATTCCAATTTCATCAGATTTTTCTGCCAAAATAGGCAAGAATTTAATAGGCCCTAAGAAAGTATGAATATCTTCGGCAGTAATTGTGAATTTGCGGGACTTATTGCCTTCTGCGATCTTTCTTGCTACTTTTCTTAGGACTGCTGAAATTTCTCTTTCCAGATTTCTAACTCCAGCTTCCCTGGTATACCCTCTGATAATAGAACGCACAGCCTCATCTTCAAGCTCTATTTGATTAGTTTTTAAACCATGGTTTTCTACTTGTCTTGGAATTAAGAACTTTTTGGCAATTTGGAATTTCTCATCTTCTGTATAACCAGGATACCTGATAATCTCAAGCCTATCCCTTAAAGCTGGGGGGATAGTATCCAAAATATTGGCTGTTGTGATAAACATCACATTGGAAAGGTCATAAGAAACTTCCAGGTAATGGTCAGAAAACCCTTCATTTTGTTCAGGGTCTAATGCTTCAAGCAAAGCTGCTGAAGGGTCACCCCTGTAATCCATGCCAATTTTATCAATCTCATCCAGCATAAAAACTGGGTTGGTAGTCCCTGCCTGTTTTATCCCCTGGATAATTCTACCTGGCATAGAACCTACATAAGTTCTCCTGTGTCCTCTTATTTCTGCCTCATCCCTGATTCCTCCAAGGGAGATTTTGACAAATTTTCTGCCTAATGCCTTGGCAATTGATTTACCAATTGAGGTTTTACCAGTACCCGGAGGGCCGACAAAACAAAGGATAGGTCCTCTCATCTTGCCTGCCAACTTAAAAACAGCCAAATATTCTATAATTCTTTCTTTCACTTTCTTAAGGCCGTAGTGGTCTTCTTCTAAAATCCCTTCTGCTTTTTTCAGATCAATCCTGCCTCTTTTACTAAGCCTCCAGGGAAGATCTGTTAACCATTCCAAATAATTCCTTATATAACCTGCCTCTGGATTATAAGAAGACATCTTAGACAGCCTTGCTAACTCTTTTCTGGCCCGCTCTAAAACCTCCTTAGGCATACCAGCTTTTTTAATTTTAAGCTCAAATTCCCTAATTTCCTGATGTTCTGTATCTGCCCCTCCCAGCTCTTCCTCAATACTTTTCATCTGCTCCCTTAAAATGGCTTCTTTCGTCATCTTAGAAACCCTTTCTTGAGTTTGTGATGAGATTTTTTGGGAGATTTCTAAAATTCTTATTTCTTTTGCCAAAAGTTCAGAAAGCCTTTGTAAACGTTCGGCAGCAGAAACCATTTCTAAAATTTGCTGTTTGTCTATGGTTTTAAAATCTATAGCTTGGGCAATGGAGTTAACTAATTGGTTGGGGTCATCACTGTAGGTAAAAAGGGACCAATTGGCAAAATTACTTTGATCAAAGAAAGGATTACCCCCTAATTCCAGGTAACGCTTAACTTGTTCCCTGACTGTCCTGATTAAAGCTTCTGTTTGTTCGTTTTTCTCATATAATTCCGGGATTTCTTCTATTTCTGCCTCCAAATAAGGGCTAACTTGCGTGAAATTTTTAAGGTAAACTCTGGAAATACCCTCTGCCTGCAAGGTATATTCTCCTTCAGGATTTTTAACTACTCTTCTTATCAAACAGACTGTTCCAACTTTATAAAGATCCTTTTCTGCCGGGTCTTCAATTTTAGAGTTCTTTTGGGTAACGAAAACTATTAATTTATCTGAATTCCACGCCACATCCAAGGCAGCCTTAGATTTTGACCTGCCGGATACAATAGGAACTGAATTACCCGGAAAAATTACTGTATCACGCAGGGGACCAACAGGCATGGTTGGTTTCAATCTCAAAGGTTCATTTATGTTGGGTCTAATTAAATCAGCCATATGTTTTGAAGTATTAGCAGAATATCACTCCGAGTGCTAAAAGTCAAGACCCTTTTTTGCTAAAATTCCTTTCTGGTAAGGGTGTTTTACCTCTTTCATTTCAGTTACCAAATCTGCCATCTCTATTAACTTTTCAGATGCATGATGGCCTGTTAATATTAAATCCAAGCTATAAGGTTTATCTGTAATTAAACTCACAACTAGGTTTTCTGGAAGCAAGCCAGATGAAACTGCACCTACTATCTCATCTGCTACCACTACATCCCATCTATTGGATTTTACTTCTTTGGATAAAGTATCAAAGGTTTTCTTTGCAGCTTGCTTGTGCTCTTTTAAAGGTAATTTATCACCTAAAATTTTAACAAACCCCTTACCTCCCTGGATAAATTTCACAAAAGGAGCAAGTTTTTTTACTCCTTCAAGCTCACCAGTAAACCAGATTTTACCAAATTGGACTATCAAACATTTCTTTTTATATCCCACAGCCCTTAAAACCAGTCCCAAAGCAGCAGTAGTTTTTCCTTTTCCTTCACCAGTATAAACAATTACCAACCCTTTTTCCTCACTCATGAGCTGATTTTAACATAGAAAAACTAAAGTTTGACAAAAAATGGGAGCTATTATTTCCTAGTAGAAAGGTAAGCAACAGGAATTAAACCAAGTAAAGCTCCTCCAAAAATAGCGAGTATCCCTGCTAAAACAAATAAAACCAGAGACAAAGGATCACTAAGTCTGTTTTTATTCTTTAAAATAAGAAATGAAAGCAAGAGACAAGCTATTATAGCAACAATCACACCTATTCTTAAACCAGACGAAAATCCTATTTTAGCATCATTTACCCCAGTTACTAAACCCATAATTGCTCCTATCAAAAAAGCTATTAATACTATCAACAGCCAATAGAAGAAATAAAAACCGAGGGCTTGCACAAAACTTCTTTTATAAGAGAAATCCAATAGATGGCTAAACATCATCTTCACTATACCTATAAATTCTTTTGTCTGTCAATAGAAGGATCCTATTTAGCACATGCTATAACCACAACTATGACATTTTTTACAGCCTTCTTCCATCACAAAGGAAACTGAACCACATTCTGGACAGAGGTCTGCCTGGGAATGTGCTGAAGCTGATATTAATACATCATCTGTTCCGGTATTTTCAGATCCAGCATCTATTGTTAGATTTAAAGGCAGTGTTTCAACTGACTCTCCAGTAGGTGATTGAACTAAATCTTCTGCTAAGACTTTGGCAATCGCGTCTGCCAAACTCATTATCCTGTTTTTTCCAAAACCCACATGTGAGGCTCCCCCAATTCCTTTCAGTTGCCCAACGATCTTTTTTGCCACAGCTTTAGGATCTGTTTCTTTTGTACCCCTTGCCAAACGCAAAGACAGAGAAACCAACCTACCCATAGCCTCTGCATCAGCCATGGTGTGCATCCCAGCCCTGCCCACTGTCACAAACACTTCAAAAGGCTGGTCATTTTCATCACGGTTTACTGTAATAAAAGCCTCTCCCACAGGTGTGGCAATTTTATAAGTCCGTCCTCTTAAGATCATTGGTCTTTCAGCAACAGGAGCTGCCGACTCTTGTTTATCTCCGCTCAAAGATGAGGAGATATTTAACACCTGTGTACTTTTTGAACCATCCCTGTAAATCGTGATTCCGTTACAACCTGTTTGGTAAGCTGTTATATAAGCAGTTTGTACGTCATCACGGGTTGCAGAGTTGGGCAAATTAATTGTCTTGGATACTCCATTATCTGTATAGTTTTGGAAAGCTGCCTGCATTTTAACGTGCCAAATTGGATCAATTTCCGGAGCTGTCACAAAAACTTTCTGCCAAACTTCCGGTACATCAGAAACACCACTCACAGATCCATGCTCCAACACTTTGGCAGCCAAATCCTCACTGTGAAATCCTTCCCTTTTGGCAATATCAGTAAAAGTTTGATTGGCAATGGTTAAAGTCCTGTATTGATCACCCTTTGCTTTGGCTTTATGGATATAAGCAAGCGCAAACACAGGCTCTATGCCTGAGGAGCAATCTCCGATGATGGAAATTGTGCCTGTTGGAGCAATTGTGGTAATGGTGGAATTTCTAATAGGCTTTCCACCTATGTAAGCAGATGACTGAGGTCTGTTTTTAAAAGCGCTGGAGTTAGGATCAGCATAAATTGAATTTGCCCAATTGGGGAATGGGCCGCGCTCCACAGCCAATTCTTCTGATAATTTGTGTCCTTCTTCATTAATAAAACACATTATTTTCCCAGCCAATTCCAAAGCAGCATCAGAGTTGTAGGGAATTTTTAGTTTAAAAAGCATATCAGCAAAACCCATTACCCCTAAACCAATTCTTCTGTTGTTATGCACTTCATCATAAATTTGTTTTAAGGTATAGGGATTTGTCTGTACCACATTGTCCAAAAAGTGAACTGCCAGGCGCGTCACTGTCTTTAGTCTGCCCCAATCCACATCAGTCCCATCTGCTAAGACAAATTTACCTAAATTAATCGATCCTAAATTACACGCATCCCAAGGAGCCAAAGGCTGTTCACCACAAGGATTGGTAGACTCAATTGTTTCCAATTTAGATACAGGATTGGCAGGGGAGTCATTAATCCTATCGATAAAGATCAAACCAGGGTCACCTGTTTTCCAAGCCCTATCAATTATTTCATCAAATACTTCCCTCGCATTGAGTTTACCTACCACTCCTCCGTCGTGAGGGGCAATCAGTTCATAATCCTCACCTGTTTCTACTGCCTTCATAAATTTATCAGTTGCAGCCACAGATATATTAAAATTGGCAATCTGTTTGTCTAAAAGCAAAGTTTTTACGAAATCACGGGCAGCATCATCCGGCAAAAGAGGGGCAATACGTTCAAAAATCGGCTTATTTAAATCATCCAATTCTGCCTTACAACGGATAAATTCTAAAATATCCGGGTGGTCAACACGCAAAATACCCATATTGGCTCCCCGTCTGGTACCGCCTTGCTTAATAGACTCTGTAGCAGCGTTAAATACCCTTAAAAAGGACACCGGACCAGAAGCCACACCACCCGTCGTATTTACAATACTTCCGGCAGGACGAAGCCTAGAAAAGGCAAATCCTGTCCCTCCGCCGGTTTGGTGAATTAAAGCAGCATATTTGATTGAATCAAAAATCTCGGGCAGGGAATCTCCTATAGGTAACACAAAACAGGCTGAATATTGCAGTCCATTTTGCTTACCTGCATTCATAATGGTAGGGGAGTTAGGCAAAAATTCCTGGCGCACCATCATACTGTAAAATTGGGTAGCCAAATCTTCCACACTTTTGGGGGTTACCCCAAAATCAAAATCTCCGGAGGCAATATCATAAGCAATATGCCAAAACCTCTCTGCCACAGTTTCCACCACCTCTAAATTGCCACCCTTTAAAAGATACCTTTCCTGTAAAATTTTATTTGAGCTTTCAGAAAATGTGGGTTCTGGCAAACCTGAGGGCAGGGAAGGTATTTTTTTATAACGGGGGACAAACCTTGTTTCAAAAGTCCGGCCATTCTTGCTTAATCCATTAGTTTTATATTCCCCATTAGTTTTAGCCACAGAAACTACCTGCAAAACTGACTTTGTCTGTGGATTAACTTTTCATAGAGTAGAGCCCGCGTTTCTAATTCTTTCCTAAAGTCCTTCGGGTCAGAAAAAGTCCTATAAACACTTGCAAAACGTAAATAAGCAATCGGGTCTGTTTTCTTAAGTTCTGATAAAACCCATTTACCCAAAGTTTGTGAAGGAACTTCCTGTAAGCGTTTAACTCTAATCCTGCCTTCTATTCTATCCAGTATGCTTGAAACCTTATCAACCCCAGGTCTTTTTTCTAAAGCTCTTACTAGTCCTCTTGCCAACTTCTCTCTATCAAATGGCTGTCTTTTGCCATCCTTTTTTATTACTAAAATTTCAATCTGCGCCAATATCTCATAGGTAGTAAAACGTTTTGTGCACTTTAAACACTCCCGGCGTCTTCTAATCTCTCCCCGGAGGCTAACTGCTCTTTTATCTACTACTTTGCTTAAACTGCTTTGGCAGAATGGACATTTCACAAAACCTATTGTAGCATAACATGTTGATATCATAAAGTGTCAATATACAAGATATTGTATACTTTGATAAAATCAACTTTACTTGAGATTTTGGATAACTACTTTTTGCATGACATCCCCGACCGCTATTTTTTCCACTACCTCCATCCCGGAAATAACCTGCCCGAAGATGGTATATTTTTTAGGCAACTCCGGGTGATCCTCAAGCATAATAAAAAATTGACTGCCGTTAGTATCCGGTCCTGCATTTGCCATTGCCACAATCCCTTTTTTGTAGTCTCTGGTTACCAATTCATCCGCAAACTCGTATCCTGGTCCTCCTGCTCCATTTCCATCCGGATCCCCGCCCTGAATTACAAACCCGGGCTCTACTCTATGAAAAGTTAATCCATCATAAAAACCGTTTGCTGCCAAAACCATAAAATTGGAAGCAGCCATAGAAGCTTCAGGATAAATTTGAAGCTGAATTATTCCTTTAGCAGTTTGTATTAAAGCTTTTTTGTTTTCTAAAAGTTCTGACTTTAAAATCCCCGGGAAACGGGAAAGTTTTTTAGTTTTGGCTAAAGGTAATTCTGCTTGCTGGGCTGCTTGCCCGCTACTGGGTTGCGGGGTTTTGTTAAAAAGAAAACCTAACTCAGACGGCGACGGAGAAGGTGATACAGATACTTGACTTACTTCTTGTTTGAATTTCATAGCGGTAAAATAAATCCCTGCCCCTATTATAAATATTATCAAAAGTGCGCCTAAAATCTTCTGATTTGTCATGTAACTTATATATCACCTTAAAAATGTTCTGGCAAGTAGCAGAGCCATCCTATGAATAAAATATTTTTAAACACCTAATTTCTTAAAACTATAATCCAAAATCTCCCTTGCTTCATCTCTTCTATCTTCTGATCCTAAAAGCACACCTACTATTTCCTGGCCGTCTTTTCTAACTAAAGTAATTAAAGTAAGTCCGGCCTCCGGGGTATAGCCTGTTTTAAACCCTACCACACCAGGATATGTGGTAAGCAGGTTTATGCCGGAATACATATCGTAATCCTGATGGGTTTCAGTTTGTGGTAAATAAATATGTTCTGAGGAAGAAATGTTTACAACTTGAGGATAACGGCGTACTAAAAACCTTGTGAGAATTGCTAAATCATAAACTGTTGAGTACGAATTGTTGGTATCTTCATCTAAACCTGTCGGATTTGCATAATACGTATCCTTCATACCTAATTGCTTTGCTTTTTCATTCATAAGATTTATAAATTCTTGCCTATCCCCTGTTGTACCTTCTGCTATCACTTCTGCAGCTCTTTTTGTA
>JAMCTD010000001.1:2496-5787 GCA_023380995.1 Patescibacteria group bacterium | reverse complement strand
TAGCCGCTCTAAAGCGGCTAATTAAAGCTTTAATATGTGTTTGTAGGAAAGAAACTTCATAATTCCTGTTTCCCAAAGGTTTAATTTGCGAAATATAGTTAAGATTAATTATAAAACCCTTGTGAGACCGGAAAAATTCAGGAAAATTTAGCTTTTCTTCTAGAGAATTTAGAGGTTCGGTCGTGTTGTATTCAATATCTTTGCAGTAGATAAAGGACTTGTTGTCCTTATATTCAATCAAAACAATTGAATCCACATCAATAAAAGTTATGTCTGAACCTGTTTTTATAAAGATCCTTTCTCGGGAAGTTAGGATGTTTTTGATGTCTGCAAGCTTTTTCTCCTGCTTCTTTTTGAAAATATCAATTTTATCAAAGGCCTTTTTGAGTCTTGGAATCCTTACTGGTTTAGTAATGTAATCGATAGCATTTAGTTCGAACGCTTCCAGGGCAAAATCGCTATGGCCCGTAAGAAAAATAATGTATGGACATAAACCTTCATCCAGGAGGATATTGACAGCTTCCAAACCGTTGAGCGTAGGCATCTCAACATCCACGAAAATCAAGTCAGGATCTATTGCTTTTGCTGCATCCACCAATTGTTGTCCATCGGCTACAGTAGTAATTGATTCAACTTGAGTAAAACTAGAAAGAATATTTTTTAAATCTAACCTGGTTTGCTCATTATCTTCAGCTATTAGGACTTTATATTTTACAGTAAACATCGTTTCACCGACCAAAAGTTATTTTACCAGTGACTTGGGAGCCTTGGGTTGGTAATATAGCCAGAAGCTAGCGGTGTTAACTTCCTTTGCCGCAATAAATACAAATACAGAAGCTAACGCTTTAAATAATCCAGAATCAACTAACTTTTTCATAATGCTTTGTCCCTCCTTTCAAGTTATTTAGCGTTTTATCAAATTTGGATATGACATAGTAACCAAAAGGTGATACATTAAAGCCTTGCCACAACAATCCCAAAGTTGCAGCTAAAATATAAGTCATTTTCCAAGAAGTCTGAAAGTGGATTAATACTAGGGAAATAATAAAGTTCAAGCCGATTATCAAAAAGGAATATTTCTTAAATCTTTTTAGATCGGCACTATTGGTTAAAGGCCTGTTTTCGCTCCCAGATGGGATCCAGCGTAGCCAAATAGAAAATAAAACAATTGTTGCTAATATTAGGAGAGACATTGCAGTCAGCTCAGTTAAAAAAGGATTGACGGCCTTGATTAATAAGCCTAGCGCTGTGAATGTAAGTAGGCTTGTTAAAAGGCAATTTTTATATGTAGAGCAATGTGCTCCCCCTGAGAAGGTTCTGAGTAGGGCACTAAAGATGATAATGGTCCAGGTTTCAAGAAAGATGTCTAACATCAAAGATATTGCAGAGATTGTAACTACCTTGATTAGGGAACGAATCATAATTTCACAGCCATAAGATACAGCATCAGCTTTTTCGAGATAACCGGCTTTAGCTGATATGTAACTGCCAAATTTTAATGAAATATTGTCAATCATATTATTCCTCCGCAGGTAAAATAACAGTAAAGACAGTACCGTTTTCAGGACTACTGTTAACACCTATATCTCCTTTATTTTTAATCACTAATTTTTTCACAGTACTTAAACCAATTCCTGAGTGTTTAGATTGGTCTTTTGTTGTAAAATGCTTTTCAAAAATGTTATCGAGGATTTCTTTTTTGATTATTCCCGAATTGATAACATGAAAGGTAAAAAATCCTTTTGAACTAGTAATACTAAAGATCAATTTGCGATTACCTGGGGCTAAATTTTCTAAGGCTTCAATAGCGTTGTCAATAAGATTCCCCATGATATTGACCACTTCGTGTGGCTTAATTTTTATATTTTCTAAGGAAGCTTTGATTAAAATTTGAAAATCAATATCTTTTGATTTAGCTATTACCACTTTAGCCTTTAATAAGGCGGCCAAAGCTGAATGCTTTAAACGTATAAGCTCGTTTAATTCGTCAGAATCATCAAGTAAGGAATCTAAGTAAGAAATCGCCTCGACATGTTTAGTGGCTGCTATCATTCCATACAAAGTTTGAATGTGATTGTTAAAATCATGTCTTTGTGCTCGGTAAGAATCAAATAGGTCGTCCACATTTTTAAAATGTTGTTCTTCTAGTTGCATTAAAGCTTCATTTTCAGCCATTGCAAAGAGTTTTTTCACTAAAATAATAGACAGAATTAGACTGATAACAAAAAAGACGTTAATGAAAGGTAATGATTTTTTAAAAAAACCAACTTGAAAAAAGTATTTATCAAGATTAAAGAATATTAAAAGGAGTACATGTAATAAAACGACTATTATTACTACAAAGTTGGATCTGGAAATGATAACCGAATCCAGGTTTACTAAATACCATTTCTTTTTATAAGCCCAAAATCCTATTAATGAAAGCACCAAAAGATGCGGATAGGTAATCACGATACGTAACACTGAATGATTTAAGATTTCATTCATATTAAGATTAAAAAGCTGTAGCCAAATAGGTGTAAACAGGCTTTCTAAAACTCCAAGGAGCACAATCCCGAATGCTGAAATAGTAAATGATTTTACTAAGTTGATTTTGAATATTTTCCATAAAGATAGACTGAGAATAATTAGGCCCCAAAAAGTATGAAAACCAAAAGGGAAATAGGCTCTGATTAACATTAGCATTAAACTATTAAATGTAGCTATCAAAACAATTTTTTTGAATGTTTCTCTTACGTTATATCCAAACAAAACTAAGCTAGTGCTAATAAGAATAATAGCTTCTGGAACTGATTGAAAGATCAGAGGGAACAAACTAAAGTTTTCCAAATTATACACCTCCTGTATAATTATACTATTTTATGTCTATTACCTACAAGGATTTTCATAATGCCGCTTAAACAGGTTAAAATACCGCTTTTCTGTGATGAAATACCGCACTTTGATAAAATACGGTCCAAGGAGAGCAATTAACTTCTATTGTTCTTTCTTGGGCTGTTAATCTTCTAAAAGCGGTATTATGAATTCTAGAAGTGGCAGTTTAGACTTAAGGGGTGGTAAAAATGGTAGAGTATGTTAAATTATTACTAAGGCTTGTAATTTAAAAGGAGTTTCCGAGAACGTCTTAAAGGCTGAAAGGAGGTGAACAATGAAGAGTAAGTCTAATGTAGTAATAATAGTCGTTTTATTACATGTACTCCTTTTAATATTCTTTAATCTTGATAAATACTTTTTTCAAGTTGGTTTTTTTAAAATGTTGTTCTTCTAGTTGCATTAAAGCTTCATTTTCAG
>JAMCTD010000001.1:0-2486 GCA_023380995.1 Patescibacteria group bacterium | reverse complement strand
GTAAAAATGGTAGAGTATGTTAAATTATTACTAAGGCTTGTAATTTAAAAGGAGTTTCCGAGAACGTCTTAAAGGCTGAAAGGAGGTGAACAATGAAGAGTAAGTCTAATGTAGTAATAATATTATCCATTGTGGCTCTGTTCTTCTTATCGATTTTCTCTTTTTCTACATCGACCTTTGCTTCCCATGAGAAAATCTCTACTGAATTACTCAGCGAAAGTAAGCATGAGCCTACGTCCAATATCCCTGTAATTATCCAGACTAAAAAAGGGCTACAGGAAAGGCAAAAAAGCAAGGTACAAAACAGCGGAGGAAAGCTTAAACACGACCTCAAACTAATCAAAAGTTTTTCTGCTGATCTACCTGCTTCAGCTATCAAAGACCTAGCCAAAGATAACGATGTTACTAAGATTTCATATGATACCGAAGTTCACGCTACTTTAGATACGGCTGTATTTTCCATTAATGCCCCTGCGGCATGGGATGCTGGGTTTACGGGTAAAGGAGTTACTGTAGCTGTTATTGACAGTGGCATCTATCCCCATCCGGATTTAACTCAACCAAATAATCGTATTGTAGCATTTAGAGATTTTATTAACAAAAAAACATTGCCTTATGATGATTGTGGTCATGGTACGCACGTAGCCGGTATCATTGCGGGCAATGGGAATCAATCTAATGGTCTCTATAGAGGGGTTGCACCAGAGGCTAACTTAGTAGGTGTTAAAGTATTGGATAATACGGGTAGCGGACGGACTAGCGATGTTATAGCAGGTATCCAGTGGGCAGTAGATCACAAGGCTACATACAACATTAAGGTAGTTAATCTATCCCTTGGGGCCTCGGCGACGGAATCTTATACAACTGATCCTTTAAGCCAGGCAGCTGAAGCTGCTTATAATGCTGGGTTAGTGGTAGTGACTGCTGCTGGAAATAATGGACCAAATTCCGGTACAATTAATACTCCTGGGATTAACCCCAATGTGATAACTGTGGGAGCTGTGGATGATAAAGGTACAGAGGATACTTCAGATGATGTTATTGCAAGTTTTTCAAGCAGAGGGCCAACTATTGACGGGCTTACTAAACCAGACATCCTGGGCCCAGGAGTAAATATTACTTCCTTATCATCAGATGTGGGCTATTTACCTAAAGAAAATAGTGGTTCGGGGACTAAAAATGGAAAGCCGACCAAAGCTAAAGCCCAAAAGAAGTCATCACAAACCACTATGTCCAACTATTATGTTACCATGTCGGGAACATCTACGGCAACTCCGATGCTGGCGGGGAAGATTGCGTTGTTGCTGGAGGAGAAGCCTTGGTTGATGCCAGA
The DNA here is from genome assembly GCA_023380995.1 of Patescibacteria group bacterium. The sequence continues at coordinate 1,153 of JAMCTD010000001.1, read as the reverse complement.
TATGGTGAAGCTGATAGCAATGGGAAAGTTTTAAATGTTGAGAGATCTAAGATATTAGAGGAGGTTTTATCTTGAAAAAATTCATTTCGTTAATGTTAGTATGTATACTTTTATTAGTTTCAAGCGATGCTGTTTTTGCTAACTCAAATGATAAGAAAAAGGATAAAGTACCCAGTAATATTCATTATAAAATTTTAACTAAAGAAGAAGCTATTAAACGAGTTAGTGAGATAGACGGTATTTCACTGGAAGATGCTAAAAAGAAGGTCTCGCAAGCTGATTCACAAGATAAGGTAACCGCATTAAGTGGCTACACATATGCTGAGTATTATACTACAAAAAAATTGGGTGCTGGATATGAGGTTGAGGTAGGGTCCGTTGTACGAATGGCTACAGGTGGGGGTTACAGTAATTTTGATACAATAATATCAAGCTGGAGTGTAGCAAGTGGTTCTGGGAGTTATACTTGGAATAAATTCCATGTTTCTAATCAAATCCTCAATGCCGGACAATTGTTATTAAATTCTAGAGGTGCTTTAGAAGTTAAAGTGGATACATCCACAACTGCAGGCGCACAGGCAGGGTCAGAATTATTAGGAGCTTCATTTTCGGTGTCGTCAACAGTTGGAACTACCACTTATTATAGAAAAACGGAGACGATTAAAGAAACAATAACTTTGTCTTGGTGGAGATAAGTAAATATAAACATTGAGGACAGCACTAAAATTGATTACACCTGATAATTAGTTTTAAATTATCAGGTATTTCTTTTGTTTTAAATTAAAGCAACATGATATTTTTATCTCGATTGGGGGTTTATAGCGGGTGACACTCAATAAATTGAAAGGTCAAATCAAAGCTTTAACAATTATTGTGTTAATATTCCTCCTCACGTCATGCTCTAATACAAATGATTTACCCAGAGTATCAGCAGAAGTTAGGTCGCACTTTGGAGATGATGGTAAAGTTTATGCTTTAGAATGGAAAATAAAGAATCTTGATGAAGAACAAATTTTGCACTTTAAAAATGGAAATATAATGAATTACACGATCATACATAATGCAACACATAAAACGCACCTTTCTTCCAAAGACCCAGCCACAATTACTTTAGGACCGGGAGAAGTCTATACTAAAAAGATTTCATATGATA